>JALWUZ010000543.1 GCA_027079895.1 Anaerolineae bacterium | reverse complement strand
CCCTTGCAACTTGCAAACCTGCACACTTGCAAACTTGTCCCTGGCACACCTGCCACCTGCAAACTTGCACACCTGCCACTTGCACACTTGCCAACTTGCCACCTGCCGATTTTGTGGCACAATACGGCTCTGGGCCTGGCGGCCCACTAACAGTTCAGCACGTAAGGAGAGACGCTATGGCAGAATTGATCGAAATTCGTTGGCATGGTCGAGGGGGCCAGGGCGTGGTCACGGCCGGCAAACTGCTGGCCGAGACCGCGATGGGCACCGGCCAATACTTCCAGGCCTTCCCCGACTACGGGCCGGAGCGGATGGGGGCGCCAATCCGCGCCTACACCCGCTTGAGTTCACACCCCATCACCATTCATTCACAGATCGAGGAGCCGAACGTGGTGCTGGTACTCGACCCCACCCTGTTGGGGACGGTGCCGGTCACGGAAGGGCTCAAGGAGGACGGCACTTTGCTGGTCAACACCTCCAAGTCGCCGGCCGAGGTGCGGGCGATCACCGGCTTCCAGACAGGCAAGGTGTTCACCGTTGACGCCAGCCACATCGCCATTGAGGAGATGGGGCGGGAGATCACCAACACCCCCATGCTGGGAGCCTTCGCCAAGGCGACCGGCCTGTTCGACATCGAGGCCCTGGCCGAGCAATTGCGGGCCTGGTTCGGCAAGAAAATCTCACCGGAGGCCATCGAGGCCAACGTCCGGGCCATGCGCCGCGCAGCCGAGGAAGTCGTAGAGGGATAAGGAGAGCATCAATGAACGCAACCGGATGGAAGGAAATCCCCATCGGGGGAATGATTTTGGACGCGGGCAACTCCGTCGAGTACCTCACCGGCGGCTGGCGGGCTTTCCGCCCGGTCTTCGGAGAGGCCCAGTGCATCAACTGCATGCAATGCTGGCTCTTCTGCCCCGATTCCAGCATCCTGGTGGAAGACGGCAAAATGGTCGGCTTCGACCTGGAGCATTGCAAGGGCTGTGGCATCTGCGCCTCTGTCTGCCCGGTCAACAAGAAAGTCATCAAGCAGGTGGGAGAAGTCGCCCGCGACGACGAGCGACTGTGCATCCGCATGGTCGAAGAAGGAAAGTTCCAGGAGTGAGACGATGAGCAAATTTGAAGCCTTAGCCGGTAACGAGGCGGTCGCTACGGCGATGCGCCAAATCAACCCCGACGTGGTGGCGGCCTACCCCATCACGCCGCAGACCTCCACCGTGCAGAAATTCGCCGATTTCGTGGCCGACGGGCTGGTGGATACCGAATTCGTCACGGTGGAAAGCGAGCACAGCGCGATGAGCGCGTGCGTGGGGGCGTCGGCGGCCGGAGCGCGGGTGATGACGGCGACCTCGGCCAACGGGCTGGCCCTGATGTGGGAGATCGTCTACATCGCGGCCTCCAACCGCTGCCCCATCGTGATGAGCCTGGTCAACCGCGCCCTCTCCGCCCCGATCAACATCCACTGCGACCACTCCGACGTGATGGGCATCCGCGATAGCGGCTGGATCATCATCTTCTCGGAGGACGGCCAGGAGGCTTACGACAACCTCATCCAGGCGGTGCGCATCGCCGAGCACCCCGACGTGCTTCTGCCGGTGGCAGTCTGTCAGGATGGGTTCATCACCAGTCACGGGATGGAGCGGGTCGAGATCTACGACGACGAGGATGTCAAAGCCTTCGTCGGCACTTACGAGCCCAAATGGCCGTTGCTGGACATCGAACACCCCAAGACCTACGGGCCGCTCGACTTCTACGACTACTACTACGAGCACAAGCGGCAGCAGGTCGAGGCGATGGAGAACGCCCAACAGGTGGTGCTGGACGTGGCGGCGGAATTCAAGGAGAAGTTCGGGCGGGAGTACGGCCTGTTCGAGAAGTACCGCCTGGACGACGCCGAAGTCGCAGTCGTCGTCCTCAACTCGACCGCCGGGACGGCCAAAGTGGTGGTGGATCAGTTGCGCGACGAGGGGCTCAAAGTCGGGCTGCTCAAGCCGCGCCTCTTCCGCCCCTTCCCCGCGCAGGAGTTGGCGCAGGCCCTGAGCCACCTCAAAGCGGTGGCGGTGATGGACCGCTCCATCTCCTTCGGCGCGATGGGGAACGCCGGGCCGTTGTACCTGGAACTGGCGGCGGCCCTGGCCACCCACGGCGTCCACATCCCCATAGCCGACTACGTCTACGGCTTGGGCGGACGGGACATCCTGCCCCACGAAATCGAGCAGGTCTATCGGGACGCGCTCCAAATCGCCGCGACCGGGCGAGTGGAGCAGATGGTGACTTACCTAAGTGTGCGGGAGTAGGATAATGGCGACGAAATTGACACCTAGAGAATTGGCGAAGAAAGAAGACCGTCTGGCTCCGGGCCATCGGCTCTGCGCCGGATGCGGGGCTTCCATTATCGTGCGGCAGATGCTGGCCGCGATTGACGAGCCGGTGGTCATCGCCAACGCGACCGGCTGCCTGGAAGTGGCGACGACGATCTACCCTTACACCGCCTGGCGCGTGCCCTGGATTCACAACGCCTTCGAGAACGCGGCCTCGACTATCAGCGGCGTCGAAGCGGCCTACCGCAGCCTGGTCCGGCAGGGGAAGATCCCGGAGCAAGATGTGAAGTTCATCGCCTTCGGCGGCGACGGCGGCACCTACGACATCGGCCTCCAGGCCCTCTCCGGCGCGGCGGAACGCGGCCATCAGTTCCTCTACGTCTGCTACGACAACGGGGCCTACATGAACACCGGCATCCAACGCTCCAGTGCGACCCCTTACGGGGCCAACACCACCACCTCCCCGGCGGGCAAGGTCATCCCCGGCAAGCGGCAGTTCCGCAAGGACCTGACGGCGATTATGGCCGCGCACGGCATCCCCTACGTGGCCCAGGCCGCGCCCAGTCAGTGGAAAGACCTGATGGAGAAGACCCGCAAGGCGGTCAACAGCGGCGGGCCGGCCTTCATGAACGTCCTCTCATCCTGCAACCGCGGCTGGCGGCACCCCACCGACGAGACAGTGGAGATCACTCAGTTGGCGGTGGACACCTGCTTCTGGCCGCTCTACGAGGTGGAGAACGGCGTGTGGAAGTTGAACTACAAGCCGAAGGAGAAGTTGCCGGTCGAGGAGTGGCTGAAGCGGCAGGGACGGTTCCGTCACCTCTTCAAGCCGGAAAACCGGCACATGATTGACGAGTTACAGGCGGAGGTAGACCGCCGCTGGGAACGGTTGCTGCACCTGTGCGGCGAGGCGTAACCGGTCGCCGAGCGGCCAACCGCCGATGGGCGCGGACACCCGGCAGTGCCCCAACCGCCGGTGGCCCGCGTTCATCGGCGGTTTCCGTTACGAGGAAGGAGCGCGATGGAGGCTCTGATAGAGGAAGAGAGCGAGGAAGAAGCGGAGGCTTTGGAGCCGAGTCAGCCGCCGTCGCCGGGACTGGGCCGGCGGCTGTGGGGCGCGATCTGGGATTTCATCAACACCGTCGTCCCGGCGATCCTTCTGGCCCTGTTCGTCCACGCCTTCGTGGCCCAGGCGATGGTGGTGCAAGGGCCGAGCATGCAGCCCACGTTGTACTACAACGAGCGGGTGATCGTCGAGAAGGTCTCTTACCGCCTGCACGCCCCCCGGCGCGGCGACATCATCATCCTGCGCCTGCCCGATGAGGACGAGCCGCTCATCAAGCGAGTGGTCGCCCTGGGCGGCGAGACGGTGGCGGTGCGCGGCGGGCACGTGTTCATCAACGGGGAGCAGTTGGACGAGCCCTGGAGCACCATCGCCGGCGGGGCGAACTACCCCGCTACGCCGGTGCCGGAGGGCTACGTCTTCGTCCTGGGGGACAATCGGCCCCGCTCCCGGGATTCGCGCTCCTTCGGGCCGGTGCCGCTGGAACACGTCATCGGCCACGCGCTGTTCGTCTACTGGCCGCTCGACCAGGTCAAAGGGTTGTGAGGCCCGTCGCGCCACAGGCTCTCACTCCCCCTCGATGAAACAGACCAACCCGTCCACGATGCCCTGGGCGACTATGTCCTGGTGCTGGGTGAGCACCTCCCGGTCGGCCCACATAAAGCCGGTCTCGATGATGGCCGCCGGAGTCTGGTCGTCTATCTCGTAGAAGTTGTGGTAGCGAGTCATGTCGTAGGTGATGCTGTTGCTGTGGAAGTACATCTGGGTGCGCTCGGCGTAGCACTTGACCAGGCAGGCGACCAGCCGACTTTCGGCCTCCGGTACCATGCTATCCTCGACGCTGGCGACTTTGAAACCGCTGGCCGGGGGTGTGGCGTTGGGGATCGGTTCGCAGGAGTCGGCGTGGATCGAGAGGAGCGCGTCGGCCTGATACCCCTCTAGACGGGGGTCGTACTCCTCCAGCAACTCGGCCCGATAGCCCAGTTCCCGCAAGGTGTTGACCACCCGCGTGGCGATGTCCAGGTTGACCTCCATTTCGGTGAGCCCGTCGGAGCAGACCGCGCCGGTGTCGTTCCCGTAG
>JALWUZ010000542.1 GCA_027079895.1 Anaerolineae bacterium | reverse complement strand
ACCGACCGGCGGGAGACTTCGGTCTTTCTGCCGATGGTGTCCCGGCGGATGGTGGATTTGATGCCCAAGTTGGCCAACATCAAGGTGCGGCGCACGTGGCGCGGCCTGTATCCGATGACGCCGGACGGGTTCCCCATCGTCGGGCGGGCGCGGGAGTTGGAGGGGTACGTCTACGCCGTCGGGATGTGCGGGCAGGGGTATATGCTGGGCCCCGGCGTGGGGGATCTGCTGACCCGCTTGGTGCAGGACTCGCTGACGCCGGAGGACGAGGAGGTGTTGGAGGAGTTGAGCCCCTACCGCTCTTTCGGCGGGGAGGAGAAGTTGAAGTAGATGTCGGCGGCGGGGTGATCTTCGACATCAAGAAGTTCTCCATCCACGACGGGCCGGGCATCCGCACGACGGTTTTCTTCAAGGGCTGCCCGCTGCGCTGCTGGTGGTGCCACAACCCGGAGAGCCAGTCCCGCCGGCCGGAGTTGATGTTTCGGGCCGCGCGTTGTATCGGCTGCGGGGAGTGCATCGCGGCCTGCCCGGAGGGGGCGATTCGGGCGGAGGATGGCCGCCTGCTGACCGACCGCTCCCGGTGCGTCGGCTGCGGGGCGTGCGTCGCGGTCTGCTACGCCGAGGCACGGGAGTTGGTGGGCCGTGAGGTGTCGGTCGCCGAACTGCTGGCGGAGATCGAGCGGGACCGGCCTTTTTACGATGAGTCCGGCGGCGGCGTGACTTTCTCCGGCGGCGAGCCGCTGCTGCAACCGGAGTTCCTGCTCGCGCTGTTGAAAGGGTGCCGTGAGCGCGGCATCCATACGGTGGTGGACACCGCCGGGTTCGCTCCCTGGGAGGTGTTCGAGGCCATCCGGGGGTACGTGGATTTGTTTCTCTACGACCTGAAGTTGCTGGACGATGAGCGTCATCGTCGTTACACGGGGGTATCCAACGGGCCGATTCTGCGCAATCTGCGGCGGTTGTCGGAGCGCGGGCACGAGATCGTCCTGCGGGTGCCGGTGGTGCCGGGGGTGAACGATGACGATGGGTGTCTGCGCCGCATCGGGGCGTGGGCGGCCTCGCTGCCCCATCTACGGGCTATCGAGCCGCTGGCTTATCACCGCATCGGCGTCGAGAAGTACCGGCGGTTGGGACGGGAGTACCGCTTGGCGGGGGTCGTCCCGCCGACGGAGGAGCGGATGGCGGAGGTGAGGCGCATCCTGGGAGGGTACGACGTCCAGGTGCGGTGAGCGGTTGACGGGCCGGCTCATCTGAACGGGGGGCGATTATGTTCCGACGGGTGGAAGCGTGGCATTACAAGTGTCTCAAGCGCGTGGATGTCGCCTTGCAGCCGGTGAACATCCTGATTGGGCCCAATGCCAGCGGCAAGAGTACCTTGCTGGACGTGTTCGGTTTCTTGAAGGACGCGCTGGAGGGGGACGTAGAGGAGGCCGTGCGACAGCGCACTACTTCCCTGCGGGAGATCGTCTGGAATCAGCGGGGGGACGAACAGGGGTTCGAGGTCGCGGTGGAGGCGGATATACCGCCGCATTTGCGCACCGCTAACGGCTACGCCCGGCTGCGCTATGAGGTGGGGGTCGGTCTGGACGAGACGAATGGCGACATCGTGGTGCGCGGTGAGAATCTCTGGCTGGTGAATGTCCCCCCGTCGCCGTCGGTTCGGGCTGCGCAACGGGCCCTGTTCCCCGTAGAGCCGGACGACGCTCACCGCGTGCTCCATCCTGCCCGCTCCAAGACTCCCCCCGGCCATCGGGTGGTGGTGCGCAAAGTCTCCCCTGGCGGCAACGATTATTTTCGGTCGGAACGGACCGGGTGGAACATCACTTTCCGCCTCTCCCCGCGCCGGCTGGCTCTTTCCGGCGTCCCGGAGGATCAAGACCGTTTCCCCATCGCGCTCTGGTTCAGGCAGTTGTTGCGTCAGGACGTGCAGTTACTCCAACTGAACAGCCTGCTGATGCGCCGTCCGTGCCCTTCGGACGCCCCGCGAACTTTCCAGCCGGATGGGTCGAATCTGCCGGTGATGGTGGCCGAACTCAGGGCCCGCTTCCCCCAGCGTTTCCGCTGGTGGGTCGGCCATCTTCAGACGATTTTGGAGGATTTGGAAACTGTCACCGTGTCCCAGCGACCGGAGGACCTCTCCCGATACCTGGTCGTCACCTACCGCAATGGCCTCGCGGTTCCTTCCTGGATGCTTTCAGATGGGACGTTGCGCCTGCTGGCGCTGACGCTGATAGCCTATCTTCCCCGCCGTGAGCATCTGTTCTTGATTGAAGAGCCGGAGAACGGGATACACCCGCGAGCGGTGGAGGCGGTGTTCCAGCCCCTGACCTCGGTCTATGAGGGGCAGGTTTTCCTGGCGACTCACTCTACCCTCTTTATGGCTCTGGCACGCCCGGAACACCTGTTAGTCTTCGGCAGGACGGAGAGCGGGGCGACCGACGTCGTCCGGGGGCCGGAACATCCGGCTTTGCAGGAATGGCGCAATTTTGAGAACCTGGTTCGCAACGGAGGTGCCCAATGGCTATGAGTGAGCGGGTCGCCAAACTGCGACAACAGAGCCTGGACGCCCGCCCCACAATCTCGACCGAGCGGGCGGAACTGCTCACCGAGTTCTATCGCCAGACGGAGGGGCGGTTGCTGTCCGCGCCGATGCGGCGGGCGTTGGCTTTCCAGTACCTCTTGGAGCACAAGACGATCTACATCGGCGACGGGGAGTTGATCGTGGGCGAGAAGGGCCCGGCTCCCAAAGCCGTCCCCACGTACCCCGAACTCTGCTGCCACACGCTCCACGACCTGGAGGTGCTCGATTCCCGCGAGAAAGTCTCTTTCGCCGTCAGCGCGGAGACGCGGCGCGTCTACGAGGAGACCATCATCCCCTTCTGGCAGGGGAAGACGATGCGGGAACTGATCTTCCAGGAGATGACGCCGGAGTGGAAGGACGCTTACGAGGCCGGCGTCTTCACCGAGTTTATGGAGCAGCGTTCCCCCGGCCACACTGTCTTGGACGACAAGATTTATCACCGGGGGATGCTGGATTTCAAGGCGGAGATTCGCCGCCGCCTGGCGAGCCTCGACTACTTCGGCGACCCGGAGGCGTATGCCAAGCAGGAGGAACTGAAGGCAATGGCGGTCTGCGCCGACGCGCTGATCCGCTTCGCCGAACGGTACGCGGAGAAGGCCCGCGCCCTGGCCGCCGTCGAGCCCGACCCGCAGCGCAAGCGGGAGTTGGAACGCATCGCCGCGATCTGTACCCACGTCCCGGCCCATCCGCCGCGCGATTTCTGGGAGGCGTTGCAGTACTACTGGTTCGTCCACCTGGGAGTGACGACGGAGTTGAACCCCTGGGACGCCTTCTGCCCCGGCCACCTCGACCAGCACCTCTATCCTTTCTACGAGCGCGGTCTGGCCGACGGCACGCTCACCCGCGAGTCAGCCGAGGAGTTGCTCCAATGCCTGTGGGTCAAGTTCAACAATCAGCCCGCCCCGCCGAAGGTCGGCGTCACCGCCCAGGAGAGCAGCACCTACACCGACTTCGTCCAAATCAACATCGGCGGGCTCAGGCCGGACGGCTCCGATGGGGTCAACGAACTTTCCTACCTCATGCTCGATGTCATCGAGACGATGCACCAGGTACAGCCCAACCCGTCGGTGCAGGTGAGCAAGAAGAGCCCCGACCGCTTCCTCAAGCGGGTCGCCGAGGTGATTCGGGTGGGGATGGGCAAGCCGGACCTGTTCAACGCCGACCTGGTGGTGCAGGAGTTGGTGCGTCAGGGGAAGTCGGTGGTGGACGCGCGGCAGGGGGGCACCAGCGGCTGCGTCGAGACCGGGGCCTTCGGCAAGGAGGCGTACATCCTCACCGGCTACTTCAACATGCCCAAAGTGCTCGAAATCACCCTCAACAACGGCCTCGACCCGCGCACCGGCCGGCGCATCGGGCTGGAGACCGGCGACCCGACCACCTTCGAGACCTTCGACGACCTTTTCGACGCCTACCGGAAGCAGTTGCAGCATTTCGTGGACATCAAGATTCGGGGGAACAACGTCATCGAGCGGCTCTACGCCCGCTACATGCCCGCCCCCTTCCTCTCGCTGCTGACCGACGACTGCATCGCCACCGGGCGGGACTATCACGACGGCGGTGCGCGGTACAACACGACCTACATCCAGGGGGTGGGGGTGGGCACGATGAGCGACGCCCTGAGCGCGATTCGCTACCACGTCTTCGACCGGGGCGACCTGACGATGGCGGAGTTGCTGCGTCTCCTGGCGACCGACTTCGAGGGGGAGGAGCGGCTGCGGCAACTGCTTCTCAATCGGACGCCCCGCTACGGCAACGACGACGACTACGCCGACGAGATTATGCGCCGCGTCTTCGAGGCTTACTTCGCGGCCATTGATGGCCGTCCCAACACCAAAGGGGGCGAGTACCACATCAACCTGCTTCCGACCACCTGCCACATCTAC
>JALWUZ010000541.1 GCA_027079895.1 Anaerolineae bacterium | reverse complement strand
GACGGCACGACCCGTCCGCGAAGGAGAACCCGACGTTGAGGATGTAGCCGAAAGCGGAGTCCTCTCGCAGGTGGGGACACTCCACAGGCGGCTGGGGAACATCTTCGAGCTCGACCGCCGGTTCCTCGCCCGTCTGGCAGACCTGGCGGCAGAACCACTTGTGACGGCGTTTGGCGAAGTCAAAGCCGTTGGAAGTGAGCCGGTAGCCGAGGGCACAGATCGGACGCCCGTGGTCGTCGTACCCGCGCTCCGGCCACCGTTTCCGGTCGCGGTCGGTCGGATGAGCCCGCAGGTCGATCACCCGTCGGGCCCGGAGGTTCTTATACACCACCCGCAAGACGACGGTGTAGCCGAACGCGGCATCGCCGACCACATCCTTCACCCGCAGAGTGGGATAGCAGGATGCGAGTTGGAGGAGTTGCGCGGCGAAGGGGACTTCCTGGCGGTCGTTGGCGATGGAGAAGTGGTCGGCCAGGATGACGTGGAAACGCCGCGTGGGGTCCACGAGGAGCAACGGCAGACTGGCATACCCATAACGGAGCACGCCACGGCCGGTTTTCTCCTCGTCGTCCTGCTCCTCGGACGCGGCCGGGGGCTGATTGGTGCCACGGTATTGGACAAGACGGGCTTGGAGGTCGCGGGGAGTCGCCCGACGGCACACCTCGGCGCAGGCCAGGGTGTCGCAATCGCAGCCCCGATGACCTTTCTTCTGCGCCGGGCAGGGACGCGGGTTGTCGGCGGAGGTGGGCTGATAGCAAGTCTCGGTGACAGAGCCGCACTTGAGGCGGGAAGCGGCATCGTGGAGCATCCCGTCGGGGCAGATGAGGGCCTCTTCCCAAGCGGACGGGGTGATGAACCCGGCTTCGAGCAGCAGGGTGACCGACCGGGCGATGAGATCGTTGAGGTACTCCCAGGCCACGGCCGTGGCCTGCTTCTCGTCCAGCGCGACGCTGACGGTGTCGCCGTTCTGGGAGTGCTGTCCGAGGGCCGTCAGCCAATGGCGGAGGCCGCCCTCGGTGGGGAAGCAGTCCTCCTCGAAGCCGAACAGACGGGCGTAGTCGGCGTAGCGCGGGTCGTGGAGTTTGCGGAGCAGTTCGGCCCGACTCCAGCCGTTGACGATGCGCCAGCCGATCAGGAGGAACATCGAGACCGGGTCGA
>JALWUZ010000540.1 GCA_027079895.1 Anaerolineae bacterium | reverse complement strand
GCGGGCCGGATTACGGCTCGCCGGAGGACTCGCTCACCCCGGCCAAACGCCGCCGGATGTGGGAAGTGGCCCGCGCCTACCTGTCCGACCGGCTTCCCGGCGACGAGGAACCGGACTGGCGGCTGGGATTCGTTGCCGTTGAGATGGACCGGGCCGGGCATCTGCTGCGATTGGAGGTGTATGACTCCATCACCTGAACGCGCCCTGTTGGTCATCGTCGGGCCGACGGCGGTCGGCAAGACCGCCCTTTCGCTCCGTCTGGCGGGCCACTTCGATGGGGAAATCGTCTCCGCCGATTCCCGCCTCTTCTACCGGGGGATGGACATCGGCACCGCCAAGCCGACGCCGACGGAGCGGGCCCGCGTCCCGCACCACCTGATTGACATCGCTGCCCCCGACGAGACCGTCGGGCTGGCCGAGTTCCAGGAGATGGCGTACCGGGCGATTGAGGACATCCAATCTCGCGGTCGCCTGCCGCTCCTCGTCGGCGGGACGGGGCAGTACGTCCGGGCGGTCGTCGAGGGCTGGCGCATCCCCCGCGTCCCGCCGGACCCCGCGCTGCGGGCGGAGTTGGAGGAGCGGGCCGGGCGCGAGGGGCCGGCCACGCTCCACGAGCACCTGGCCCGCCTGGACCCCGTCGCCGCCGCGCGGATTGACCCCCGCAACGTGCGCCGCGTCATCCGCGCCCTGGAAGTCTGCCTGCGCACCGGACGGCCGATCTCCGAACAGCAAGGAAAAGAGCCGCCCCCCTACCGCATACTCCAAATCGGCCTGACGCTCCCCCGCGCCCAACTCTACGCCCGCGCCGACCGGCGGGTAGAGGCGATGTTCGCCGCCGGGCTGGTGGACGAGGTGCGCCGCCTGGTCGCGGCCGGATACGATTGGTCGCTCCCCGCCATGTCCGGCCTGGGGTACATCCAGTTCCGGCCCTACTTCGCCGGGGAGGCCACCCTCGACGAGGTGGAGCAGGAGATCAAGCGGGCTACGCGCCGCTTCATCCGCCAGCAGTACAACTGGTTCCGCCTCGGCGACCCGCGCATCCACTGGTTCGACGCCGGGGAGGAGGGGGCGGAGGAGCGCATCATCGCGCTGGTGACGGAGTGGCGGCGCGGCTCACACCACGAGGCGGGAGACGAGGGCCACGACCCGCGCCCGCCCCTCATCC
>JALWUZ010000539.1 GCA_027079895.1 Anaerolineae bacterium | reverse complement strand
GCGGGGGGGGGGAGGTGGGGGGGGGTGGGGGGGGGGGGTGGGCGGGGGCGGGGGGGGGGGGGCGGGGGGGGGGGCGGGGGGGGGGAGGGGGGTGGGGGCGGGGGGGGCGGGGGAGGGGGGGGGGTCGGGGGGCCGCTCGGGCGGGGCGGTGGGCGGGGCAGTGGGCCGGGGCGGGAGGATTCCAGGGCGATGACGCCGACGATGCGCTCCTCCCGTCGGATGGGGACGGTCAACTGGCTCACCATGCCCGGCACCAGGGCGAGGTAGTCGGGGTCGCCGGCGACGTCTTCCACCAATTCCGCCTGACCGGTATGCACCACCCGCCCGACGATGCCCTGGTCGCCCGGCCAGGTGTCCGGGTCCTGCGGCAGGGAGCCCTCCGGGTAGCCGCGGCTGGACAGGAAACGCATTCGGTACTCCCCATCCTCCTCGTCCACGACGGCCACCACGCCGATGTCCGCGCCGGTGACGCGCAGAGCCCAGTCCAGCGTCAGGCTCATCACTCGCTCGTAGTCCAGCGTGGCGTTCAGTTCCCGGTCAATGCGCTGCATCATCGAAAGTTCCTCGACCCGCGCGGCCAGGGCCTGGTCGGTGCGGGTGAAGAGGCGGGCGTTCTCGATCGAGACGGCGGCGTTGGTGGCGAAGGCGGTCAGGAGCCGCTCGTCGTCATCGTCGAAGGGGGCCCCGTCGCGGCGGTTGAGCAGTTCGATGACCCCGATGGCCTGCCCCCGACTGACCATCGGCACGGCGATGATGGAGCGGGTGACGAAACTATCGTCCAAATCCTGATACCAACGCCGGTCGCTCTGGGCGTCGCGGATGATGACCGGCTTGATGGTGTTCACCACCGTGCCGACGACGCCGGTCCCCGGCGGCAGCCGCGTCCCCACCAGGTCGGCGGAGGAGGGCCCGGCGGTGACGGCGAAGACTAACTCGCCGGTCTCCTGATCCACCAGGACGAGGGAGCCGGCCTCGGCCTGGAGCAGTTCCACCGCTTTCTCCATAATCAACTGCAACACGCGCTCCAGGTCGAGCGTCGAGGTGATGACGTTGCCGACCTCGTTGAGGGCCTCCAACTGGCGGGCCCGCTCCTCCATCTCGCGGTACAGGCGGGCCTTGTCCAGAATCGCCGCCGCCTGGTCGGCGATGGTGGCGAAGAAGCGCAACTGCTCCTCGCTGAAAGTGACCTGGGGGTCGAAACTGGAGACGACCATCACGCCGATGACCTGGTCGCCGGCGTTGAGGGGAGCGCCCATCCAGGCCCGCCCCGGACGGCCGCTGATGCGCACGCCGCGCCGTCGGCACTCCTGGACGTAATCGTCGGTTCGGAGCGGCTGGGCGGTGCGCACGACCTCGCCGGAGAGCCCCACGTCCACCGGCCACTCCTTCTCCACGTACCGCCGCTCCCCGTTTTCGACGTAGAAGGCGAAGGAGAGGGTCTCCTTTTCGGGGTTGTACAGGGCGATGTAGAAGTTCCGCGTGTCCAGGACGCGGCTGGCCTGGGCGTAGACCAACTCCATCAGGTCGTCCACTTCCATCTCGAAACTGACCGCCTGTCCTACCCAGCGCAGGGCGTCCACCTCCGTCATCCGATGTTCCAGGTCGGTGAACAGGCGGGCCTTCTCCAGGGCGACGGCCACTTGAGAGCCCAGCGATTCCAACGTGTTCAAGTCCTCGGAGGAGAACGGCGCACCGCTCCGCTTGGGGCCCAGGGCCAGCCAGCCGCGCTGCGGCACGGGGATGAGGAGCGCGGGGCGGAGCGCGTCCAACTGCTCCCGGTCGTCCGCCAACTCATCCGGCAACGGGCGGTCTTTGTAGAGGTAGATGCTGTGGGGGTGCTGGGTCATCATCCGGGCCAGCGTGCTCTCCGGCCCGAAAGTGACCGGCGGCGGTTCCCCCCCGCCGATGGGGTAGGGGACGTAGCGGCCCTGGTTGGGAGCGTACAGGAACAGGGCGGCGGCCTGCAACTTCCATCCCTCCTCCAGCGTCTCGTCCAGCACGCGCAGCACCGAGGCCAAGTCGGTGATGCCGGCGATGCGGTCGGCGAAGCGGCGGATGATTCGGTGATGGTCTACCGCCTCGCCCAGAAACATGCGGTCTACGAACCGTTGCAGGCGCACGCGGGCCGGGTTGAGGAACAGGGCCAGGATGAGCACCAGCAGGCCCAGGCTGACGGGGTGATTGGCCTGGAGCGAGACGCCGAACAGGAGGCTCAAGAGGTAAATGACGGCGAAGTAACCGCCCACCACCAGCACGCTGAGCACCGTGTAGACGATGCCCCGCCGGATCATCAGGTTGACGTCGAACAGGCGGTAGCGCATGATGGCGTAGGCGATGGAGAGCGGGAAGAGAATCAGCCAGGGGAGGAAGAACGTCGGGCGGAAACTGGCCCAGTCGGATGACAAGGGGGCGAAGTGGGAAGTGACGAACCACAGGACGAGGGGGAGGAAGGCGAGCAATCCGCCCCACAGGGTGATGCGGGCCTGCGCCTGGGCGACGGGGGATTCGGAGCGGATGTACCGGTACACCATCATCCCCAGCATGAAGATTACCCCCACGCTCAGGAAAAGGTAGTTGGCGAACCAGGTGTTGAAGTAGGCGATGGGGGACTCCATGTCCCGGAATGTGAAGGCGTTGATGGCGACCAACGCCAGGCCGGGGATGTAGACCAGGCCGCGCAGCCAGGGGACTTTCGTCAGGAAGCGCACCCGCTGGGGGAACATCAGGGCCAGGTGGAAAATCACGCTGCCGGTCATCGCCATCGCGACGACCCAGAACCAGGACAGCATGTGGAGGGTGTACAGGTCGAAGAGCAGGCCCATGTCCAGGGCGAGCACCGCGCACAGGAGGGTGAAGACCAGTCCGGCGTCCTGGTGACGTTGCATGAGGAAGACCCACAGCCCAATCCCCAGGTAGATGATGCCGATGGTGTAGGGGAGGATGAAGAAGTTGAGGAAGGCGTCGGGCGGGAGGGTGGTCAGGCGGACGGCGACGTCACGGGTCGCGCCGGTGCGCTCGTCGCGCACCGTCAGCACGACGGTATCGCCGGGGGAGTAGCGGGACAGGGTGCGCCACAGGTCGGCGGAATCGGCCAGGGGGTGCCCGTCGAGGGCCAGGATGCGCTCCGGGATGTGGAGCCCGGCGGCGTATCCGCTCCACTCCCGCTCGCCAACCCCGTTGATGACCAGCGTCTGCTCGGTGAACAGGCCCAGGAAAGGTTGGCGGCGGAATTTCAGAGCGGAGAAGGCGGCGGCGAGCAGGAGGATGATCGTCAGGACGACGATCGCGGCGACTAGCCAGACTTTCGGAGGCGACGTGCGCCAGAGGCTGCGGTGGGTTGGGGGGCTGCTCGTGTCTTCCACGCTATCACCTCGTTCTTTCGATAACCGGTTCTCCCGCCCAGAGATGCCCGTACAGGCTACTTACCCACCCACAGGCTATTTTAGCACAGGTGGCGGAAGTTGCCAATTTGCCGGTCCAGGTAACGCTGCAAGATCAGAGCGGCGGCGACGGCGTCCACGTCGGCCCGGTCGGCCCGCTTCCGCCGGCGACGGTTACGCCGGAGGATTTCCTCCGCCTCAACGGTCGTGAACCGCTCATCCCAAAAGACCACCGGCACGGGGAGGTGGGCGGCCAGCGCGTCCGCGTACCGCGCGATGCGGCGGGCTTGAGGGCCTTCGCTCCCGTCCAGGCTCAAGGGGCGGCCCACGACGACCAGTTCCACCTCGTGCTCGGCGACCAGGGCGGCGAGGGCGGCGAAGTCCGCCGGCCGTGAACTCCGCACCAGGGTTTGCAGCGGGCGGGCCAGCGTGCCGGAAGGGTCGCTCAAGGCGATGCCAATCCGCCGCTCGCCGATGTCCAGTCCCAGGACGCGCATATCCGGCTCGCTCAGGACGGGAGGAAGAAGAAGGCCATCGCCAGGATGAGGTAGACCGCCAGCAACTGCGCCCCCTCCATCCAATTCGATTCCCCATCCAGGGCGACGAGGGCGGAGATGAGGGCGGCCGCGGCGAGGGCGATCAACTCGAATTGATTGAAGACCAGCGTCAGCGGGTTGCCCATCGCCAGGCTGAGGAAGACCAGCACCGGGGCGACGAAGAGGGCTACTTGCAGGCTGGAGCCGATCGAGATCTCCAGGCTGAGGTCCATCTTGTCCTTCAGGGCCACCTGAACCGCTACCAGGTGCTCCGCCACGTTCCCCACGATGGGGATGATGACGACGCCGAGGAAGAACTCGGTCCAGCCCAGGCTGACCAGCACCGACTCGACGGAGCCTACCAGTACCTCGCTCATCCAGGCGATGAAGACCGTCGCCAGGAAGAGGACGGAGAGGGCCTTCTTGACCGACCAGGTGGCCGCGCCCGGGACCGGCGGGTGGGTCAGCGGGGTGACGGCGGTGAAGGAGTACAGCAGCCCCAGGCCATAGATGACCATCATGGCGACCGCCACGCCGAGGCTGAGGTACTCGACGGCGATGTGGCTCGACGACTCGATGGCGTGACTGAAGAGGGAGGGCACTCCCAGGGCGATGATCGCCAGGATCAACATCGTGGAATCCAGCCCGGCCCGCTCGCGGTCGAACTTCTGGATGCCGTGGCGCACGCCGCCGGCGATGATGCTCACTCCCAGCACCAGGAGCAGGTTGCCGATGATGGAGCCGGTGATGGAGGCTTTGACCAGGTCCAGCAGTCCGGCGCGGATGGCGAAGAAGGTGATGATCAGTTCGGCGGCGTTGCCCAGGGTGGCGTTGAGCAGCCCGCCGACGCGCGGCCCGGTGTGGACGGCCAGGTCTTCGGTGGCGTCGCCGATGATCTTCGCCAGGGGAATCACCCCCAGCGCGGCGGCGGTGAAGGTCAGCATCGGCGGCCCGTTCAGGTAGCGGGAGACCAGTCCGATGGGTATCAGGATGAGCAGCCAGTTGATCAGTTGCATAGTGTCCTCCCCGTGTGCTCCGGTGAGGAGATTATAGCATGCCTCCGGCTTCTAGCAACTCGACAGGGCTTTCTCATAGCCAAAAGGGTAGGCGATGGCATTGCCATCGCCTACCCGGCGCACTTCATCTCAACTCGACTCGATTCTTGTCGAGTCGGGGATTTGGGGTACAATGGGCGCATCAGGTGAGAGGGGGAGAGTCGGATGGAATCTGTGACGCTCAACGGTCGTTACCGCTTGTTGGAGATGGTGGGCTCCGGCGGGATGGCGGTCGTCTACCGGGGGTTGGATACGCTGTTGCAGCGGCAGGTGGCGGTCAAGGTGCTCCGGGAGGAGTACGCCAGCGACCCGGCTTTCCTGGCCCGCTTTCAACGGGAGGCCCGCGCAGCGGCCAAACTCGACCATCCCAACGTGGTCACGGTGTACGATGTGGGGCAGGACGGGGAATGGCACTATATCGTGATGGAGTACGTGGCCGGTCAGGACTTGAAGACCCTCATCCGCCAGAGGGGACGGCTGGGGGTGGACGAGGCGGTGGAGATCGCCATCCAAATCTGCGCCGGAGTGGGGCACGCGCACAAGGTGGGCATCATCCACTGCGACGTGAAGCCGCAGAACGTGTTGGTGACGCCCGACGGACGGGCCAAAGTGACCGATTTCGGCATCGCGCGGGCCCTTTCGGAGTCCGGCGTCACCGAGTCGGAGACGGTGTGGGGCAGTCCGCTGTACCTCGCGCCGGAGCAGGCCGCCGGTGAGCCCCCTACTCCGGCCGCCGATGTCTACAGTATCGGGGTCGTGCTGTACGAGATGTTGAGCGGCGAGCCCCCCTTCCGCGCGGATAATCCGACGGCGTTGGCGTTGAAGCACATGCGGGAGGAGCCACCGCCGCTGTCTGCGCACAATCCACAGGTGCCGGCGCGGTTGGAGTGGATCGTCAGCAAGGTGCTCTCCAAGGAGCCGGCGGCCCGCTACCGCACGGCGGAGCAGTTGCGGCACGTGCTGGTCGAGTACCGCCGTCAGAGCGAGCAGCGAACCGGGTATCAGCCGGCCATCCCGTCCGTGCCGCCGGCCGCCGCGCCGCCGTCCGCGCCCTCCACACCGGCGGCGACGGGGGGCGGCGACCGGTTGGCCTGGGTGCTGGGAGCGATCGCCTTCCTCGCCGTGGTGGGGCTGATTCCGCTGTGGCTGATGGTCTATCGGGCGTATACGAGCGTCACGCCGCCGGTGCTGCCTCAGGTCACGCCGACGCCGCTGGCGACGTTCACGCCGGCGGTGGAGTTGGTGGCGGTGCCGGATGTGCTCCTCGTCCCCCAGGAGGAGGCCCGCCGGGTCGTCGAGCAGAAGGGGTTGCAGTTCGTGGTGCGGGAGGAGCGGGACGACCCCACCGCCGCCGGCGGGGTGGTGCTGGAGCAGGAGCCGGCCCCCGGCGAGTTGCTGCCGCTGGGGGGCACGGTCTCCGTCGTCATCAACGGGCCCGGCCGGGAGTTGACGATGCCGAACGTGACCGGCTATCCGGTCGAGATGGTGCGGGGCGGGCTCGAATCGGACGGGCTGAACGTCACTGTGGAGGAGGTCTGGAGCCGCGCGGTGCGGGGGATGGTCATCGAGCAGGAGCCGGAGGAGGGGACGACGTTGCACGCCGGAGATGTGGTCACGCTGACGGTCAGCGGCGGGGTCGCGGTTCCCATCCCGCTGGAGGTGAATCTGGCGGAGACTTTCATCCTGGAAAGCGCGGACTTGCGGCAGGAGCAGTTCCCGCCGGGCGGGGTGATTGGGGTCACGCTGCGCTGGCAGGTGCTGCGGGCGACCGATGTCAACTACATCGTCTTCGTCCACCTGATTGGGCCCGACGGGCGGCTGGTGTCGCAGCAGGACAAAGGCCCCATCAGCCCGACGAGCACTTGGTCGCCGGGATTGGTAGTCGCCGACCCGCACCAGGTCCCGATTCCGAGCGACATCCAGGCCGGGAAGTATCAACTGCGCACCGGCATGTACCCCGACGGGCAGCCGGGCGCACGCCTGCCGGTGACGGATCCGGGCCAAACGGAGGTCGAGTCCGACAGCATCCTCATCGTGGAGTTGGAGATTCCCGACTGAGGCGGGTGGTCACGATTCGTCACTGCCAAGACGGTCTTTGTGACAAATCGGCACGAAATGTTTGACGTTCGTGCCGATTTGTGCTATAATGGCCCCGTTGGAGGAACGATGAAAAGCACCGACCGTTCCGCTGTGCCGGACAAAGTGGACGAGATTGACCGCCAGATTATCAACGCCCTGAAGAGAGACGGGCGTACCCCTTTCGCCCAGATCGCGCAGCGACTGGGCGTCTCCCCCGGAATGATCCGCCAGCGATACCTCCGTCTCGTCGAGGAGGGGTACATCCAGGTGGTGGCGGTGACCAATCCCCTGCTGATGGGCTACAACACGATGGCCCTCATCGGCGTCAAGGCCGACGGGAGCCGCCTGCACGAGATCGCCCGCCAGATCGCCGCCTTCGAGGAGGTCATCTACCTGGTGCTCTCCACCGGCGGCTATGACCTGCTGGTGGAGGTAATCTGCCGCGACAACGCCGACCTGCTGCGGTTTCTTACCCAGCGGTTGCACGGTGTCGAGGGGGTGCGGGACACGGAGACGTTTATCTACCTGGAGATAGTCAAGGAGACTTACGCCTGGGAGTATCGGGGCGAGGAATCCAGGGAGTGATGTTTGTCGAAGCACCACACTTTCTTGAACTGAGGAGGCAACAGCAATGCGCGTTCTGTCACTGGGCGGTGCCGGGGCGGTCTGCCGGCACGCGACAAAGGATTTGGCCGAGTTCTCCAACTTTGACGAAATCGTGATTGGCGATTACAATACCGCCGCTGCGGAGGCGTTGGCCGCCGAAATCGGCGACCCGCGCGTCAAGGTGCTCAAGGTGGACGCCGAGGATTACGACGGCCTGGTGCGCACCTTCCGGGACTTCGATGTCATCCTCAACGGGCTCCCCTGGAAGTACGATATGCCGGTGACGCGGGCCTGCATCGAGGCCGGAGTGAGCGGCCTGGACGTCTCCACCGAGGAGGATCAGTGGGACCTGGACGAGGCCGCGCGGGAGAAGGGCATCGTCTTCATCCCCGGCGTGGGGGCGACCCCCGGCATCACCAACGCGATGGCGCGGCGGGGCGCGGATCTGATGGACGAGGTGGACGAGATTCAGATCAACTTCGCCGCCTTCCGCTGCCCGGCCCCGGCTCCGGGCCTGCTGATCACCTTCTTGTGGGAGTTCCATCCCCAGACGGAGGAGCGCACTTACTACCGGGACGGCGCATTTCACTGGGTCGGGCCCTTCGAGGGGCTGAAGAAGGTCACTTTCCCCGGCCCAATTGGCGAGCAGGAGGTCTGCTACATCCCGCACCCGGAGACGCGCACGATGCCCAAGAGCCTGGGGGCGAAGGCGGTCTCGGTGCGGGGCTGCTTCCCTCCCCACGCGATGCGGCTGGCGAAGGCGATGTTGGAGTCCGGCCTGTACAGCGAGGAGCCGCTCACCGTCCACGGCGTCGAGACGACCGCCTTCGACACGATGTACCAACTGCTGCTGGCCCTCCCGGAGAGCAAGGAGACGCCGCTCTGGGCCTACGGCCTGGTGGTGGAGGTGTTCGGCAGGCGGGACGGGCGGGAGGTGAAAGTGCGGCTGTGGAACCGTCACCCGCCGATGGAGGAGTGGGGCGGCCCGGCGGCCTACTACAAGAACATCGCCATCCCGTTGAGCATCGGGGCGCAGATGATCGGCCGGGGCGATGTGACGGTCAAAGGGGTCGTCCCGCCGGAGACGGCGATTGACCCGCTGGTCTTCTTCGCCGAGTTGCGCAAGCGCGGGATCGAAATCCACGAGACGGTGGAGGAGCACCACGTGATTCAGTGAGCGAGGAGCCCGCCGCCTGCGAAATCCGCCGAGTTGAGCAGGCGGCCGGGCTTCATGTGCCTGAGGGCGTTCAAGCGGGGACGCGCCACCGGCGCGAATCACAATCACAAGGAGAGAGACAATGGCAATTCTGGAAGAACCGATCAAGGAACCCCTGCACCTCAAGAACTACATTGACGGCGAATGGGTCGAGTCGGAGGGGGAGCGGAAGGACGTGGTCAACCCCGCCACCGGCAAGGTCATCGCCACCGTCCCCATCTCGACGGAGGACGAGATCAACGAGGCGGTCGAGGCGGCCAAAGAGGCCTTCCCGGAGTGGCGTCGCACCCCTCCGCTGGCCCGCGCCCGCTGCCTCTTCCGGCTCAAGCAACTGCTGGAAGAGCACTTCGAGGAGGTGAGCCGTATCCAGACGATGGAGCACGGCAAGACGATTGACGAGTCGCGCGGCGAGACCCGACGCGGCATCGAGATGGTCGAGGTGGCGACCGGCATCCCGTCGCTGATGATGGGGTACAACCTGGAGGACATCGCCACCGGCATTGACGAGTACGTCATCCGGCAGCCGCTGGGGGTGTTCGGCATCATCGGGCCGTTCAACTTCCCCTTCATGGTGCCGCTCTGGTTCGCCCCCTTCGCCGTCGCCACCGGCAATACCATCGTCCTCAAGCCGTCCAGCGAGGACCCCATCAGCCAGGTCAAGATCGCGGAGTTGGCGGAGGAGGCCGGCATCCCGCCGGGAGTGTGGAACATCGTCCACGGCGGGCGTACCGTCGTCTCCGGCATGCTCGACCATCCCGACATCGAGGGGATCTGCTTCGTCGGCTCGACGCCGGTGGGTCGGGACGTGATCTATCGTCGCTGCGGCGAGACCGGCAAGCGGGTGATCGCGATGTGCGGGGCCAAGAACTTCGCGCTGGTCATGCCGGACGCCGACCTCGACCGCACCATCGCCGCCTGCATGACCTCATTCTTCGGCAACGCGGGGCAACGCTGCCTGGCAAACGCCAATCTGGTCATCGTCGGCGAGGGGCTGAGCGAGCAGGAGCACGAGGAGTTCTATCAGGAGGTGGTCGAGCGGTTCGTCGCCTCCGCCTCCCGCATCAGGATGGGGTACGGCCTGGACGACACCGTTCACATGGGCCCGCTGCGGGACAAGAAGAAGCGGGACCGGGTGGTCGGGTACATCGAAAAGGGGCTCGAAGAGGGGGCGACGCTCTTACTCGACGGGCGGCAGTTCGAGTTGGTGAACGACATCCCCGACACCTGCTTCGTCGGCCCGACGGTGTTCGAGAACGTGACGCTGGATATGACCATCGCCCGCGAGGAGATTTTCGGCCCGGTGGCGAGCGTCATGAAGGCCCGGTCGCTGAAAGAGGCGATCGAGATGATCCACCAAATCCCTTACGGCAACGCGGCCTCGATTTTCACCAACAGCGGGAAGTGGGCGCGGGAGTTCCAGTACAACGTCCAGTGCGGCAACATCGGCATCAACGTGGGCATCGCCGCGCCGATGGCCTTCTTCCCCTTCGGCGGGATGAAGGACTCCTTCTTCGGCGTGCTGCACGGACAGGGGCGCGAGGCCATCCGGTTCTTCACCGAGAGCAAGGTCGTCATCCAGAGGTGGTTCTAATGGGCAACCTGAGCGTAACGACGGCGGCTATCATCACCTTCTCCGAGAAGTTAGAGGACAAGTCCACCGCCTTTTACTCCGCGCTGGCGGAACGGTGGCCGGAGCAGGCGGAGATTTTCCGCGCCTTCGCCGCGGAGGGGGACAAGTACCAGACCTGGATCGTCCGCACCTACCAGGAGACCATCTCCGACGCGCTGGAAGCATCCTACTCCTTCGAGGGGCTGAACCTGGCGGACTACGAGGTCGCTGCCGCACCGCCGGAGGAGGCCACGCTGGCCGACGCGGTGCAAGCGGCCCTGGCGTTGGAGGAGAAGGCGTGCGCGTTCTACCGCGAGGTGGCGGAACGGTCGGAGTCGCTGCTGGCGACCATCCCGATGGCGTTCAAGCGGGTGGCACGCAAGCGGGAGAAGCGGCGGAAGAAACTGGCGGCGTTGCTCACCGATTGAGGTGCGCCCGAACGCCGTCCACACACCAGGAGGGAAAGCATGTTGCCGCTCTTCTCCACGCTCCTCGGCTACGTGGTGTTCGCGTTGGCGGTGCTCCACGCCCTGCTCGACGGACGCGCCAACCGGATACAGCGGCTGTTGTTGCTGCTCTCCCTCCTGACCTACGGTGCGCTCCTGGAGGGGCAGGGGGTCAAGAGCGGCCACTACTTTTACCCCCCGGAGCCGTTCGTCAACCTGGGGCCGGTGCCGCTTTCGGTCAGCCTGGCCTGGGTGGGCATAATCTACAGCGTGATGGTCATCGCCGGCCGGATGAGGCTTCCCGCCTGGTTGCGCCTGCTGACCACCACCTCGCTCGCGCTCAGTCTGGACTGGGGGATGGACCCAATCGCCACCGCGCGGGGGTTCTGGGTCTGGCGGCTGGAAGGAACCTACCTCGGCGTGCCCACGTTCAACATGGTCGGCTGGTTCTTCATCCCCATCTGCTACCTGGTCGCCTACGGCCTGGCGTGGGACGGGGAGCGGCGGCGGGTGCGGCTGTTGAGCGTCCAGGAGGTGGACGCCGACCGCTCTTGGTGGCGTCGCCTGTACACGCTGGTGCTGACGACGCCGCTCGCGCTGTGGCTGCTGCTCTTCCTCACCCGCGACATACTGCGGCACATCCCCTTTATGCGCCGTTTCGACCCGCTGGTGATGGCCGCCTGGATGGTGCTGACGGTGACGGGCACGTTCGAACTGGTCGTCTGGCGGCGGGAGTGGCTCAGGCGCGGTCGGTGGGTTGACCTGCTGCCGCCGGGGATCCTGTCGCTCATCGCGCTGTCCTACATATACTTTGCACTGGAAGTCGGCGAGTCCGCGCTGGCCGCGCTGATGCTCGTCACCGCCGCGCCGCTGTGGGCGGCGTTCGTCTTCACCCTGCGGCGGGGCTCGCCGGTAAACACGGAGGCTGATAATGACACGTAATCTGAGCAAGACTCAGGCCCTGTTTCGAGAGGCTTTGAAGTACATCCCCAAGGGCGTGAACTCCAACTTCCGCTACTGGGGGGATGAGGATACGTTGGTGATCGAACGCGGCGAGGGGGCCTACCTCTGGGACGCCGACGGCAACCGGTACATTGATTACCGTCTCGCCTTCGGCCCCATCATCCTGGGACACGGCTACCCGGCGGTGGTGGAGAAGGTGGCCGAGACGATCAGGAACGGCACTCTCTTCGCCTGGACGACGCCGGCGGAGATTCAACTGGCGGAGCGCATCTGCCGGATGACCGGGATGGACAAGGTGCGGCTCGCCAACTCCGGCAGCGAGGCGACTATGCACGCGCTCCGCATCGCGCGGGGGTACACGGGCCGGGAACGGTTCATCAAGTTCGAGGGGCAGTATCACGGGATGTACGACTACGTTCTGTTCAGCACCGCCAGCACGCCGTTGGCCGCGCTGGGCTCCCGCCGCAACCCCATCAACGTGCAATCCAGTTCCGGCATCCCCGACGGCATTCGGCAGTACGTCATCAACCTGCCGTTCAACGACTTCGAGCGGCTGGAGGAGACGGTGGCGGCGCACTGGCACGAACTGGCGGCGATCATCGTCGAGCCGCTGCTGGGGAACGCCGCCGGCATCCTGCCCCGCCCCGGCTGGCTGGAAAAAATCCGGCAGTTGTGCGACGAGTACGGCATTGTGCTCATCTTCGACGAGGTGAAGACCGGCTTCCGCATCGCCAACGGCGGGGCGCAAGAGTACTTCGGCGTCCGGGCCGACCTGGCGACCTACGCCAAGTCGCTGGGGAACGGCTTCCCCATCGCCGCCATCGCCGGCACCGACGCGGTGATGTCGGTGGTGGGGAACGGGGTCTCTCACGGCGGGACGTACACCGGCAACGCCGTCGGCGTGGCGGCGGCGAACGCGACCCTGGAAATCCTGGAAAACGAGCCGGTGATCGAGAGCATCTTCGCCCAGGGGCGGAAATTGATGGATGGCATAGACGAGATTCTGACCCGCGCCGGGATACCGCATCACATGACCGGCCTGCCGCCCATCTTGAGTTTCATCCTGGGGGTGGACGAGGAGCCGACCGACTTCCGCGCCTACTGCGCCGGCGATGACGACCTGTACGAGCAACTGGCGATGGCCCTCATCGAGCGGGGCGTCCTGCCGGACTCCGACGGACGGGAGCCGTGGTTCCTGTGCTACGCGCACCGGGACGCGGAGGTCGCGGCGACGTTGGAAGCGTTCGAGGAAGCGGTGAAAGAGGTACGCGGATAGCCTCCCGTGAGTTGGAACACTGGCGGGAGGGTGGACACTTCAGCAGGAGGGAGGACGAGATGGGATACGGTTATCGCGGCAAGATTCTGCACGTGGACCTGACGCGCGGCGTCATCGAAATCGAGGAGCCGGAGGAGAAGTTCTATCGCCGGTACATGGGCGGCAGCGCGATGGGGGTTTACTACCTCCTCAAGAACACGCCCCCCGGCGCGGACCCGCTCGGCCCGGAGAACACGCTCAGCCTGATGGTGGGGGTCGTCACCGGTGCGCCCTTCTCCGGCCAATCCCGCGTCACGGCGACGGCGAAATCGCCCCTCACCGGCCTGGTGGGGGACTCCCAGTCCGGCGGCTTCTGGCCGGCCGAACTGAAGGCCGCCGGGTTCGACGGCATCGTCATTCACGGGCGGGCCGAGAAGCCGGTCTACCTCTGGGTGCATGACGGCGAGGCGGAACTGCGGGACGCCGCGCATCTCTGGGGCCGCTTCACCGCCGACGTGGAGGACGCCATCCGAGAGGAGTTGGGCGACCGGCGGATTCAGGTCATCCAGTGCGGCCCGGCCGGGGAGCGGGGAGTGCGCTTCTCCGCGCTGATCAGCAACTCCAACCGGGCCAACGGACGCACCGGCATGGGGGCGGTGATGGGCTCCAAGAACCTCAAGGCGGTCGCCGTGCGCGGTCACAGTCGCCCGGAGTTGGCCGACCCCGACGGGGTGAAGGCGTTGGCGAAGTGGGGGGCGGACAATTTCGAGAAGTCGGACATCTACGGGATGGGGCTCTACGGCACCTCCGAAATCGCCATCTCCCAGAGCAAGCGGGGCGGCCTGCCGACCCGCAACTGGTCGAGCGGGACGTTCGAGGGGGCGGAGGCGATCACCGGCACGACGATGGCGGAGACGGTGCTCAAGGAACGGGACACCTGCTTCGGCTGCGTGGTGCGGTGCAAGCGGGTGGTGGAGATCACCGATGGCCCGTTCCAGGTGGACCCGCGTTACGGCGGGCCGGAGTACGAGACGGTCGCCACGATGGGCTCCTACTGCGGCGTCTCCGACCTGGCCGCCGTCTGCCGGGCCAATCAACTGTGCAATATGTACGGCCTGGACACCATCTCCTGCGGGGCGACGATCGCCTGGGCGATGGACTGCTTCGAGCACGGGCTCATCACCACCGCCGAGACCGACGGCCTGGAACTGCGCTTCGGGAACGGGGCGGCGTTGGTGGAGATGGTCGAGCGCATCGGCAAGCGGGAGGGGTTCGGGCGCATACTGGGGGAGGGTTCGGCCCGCGCCGCCGAGGAGTTGGGCGTCGGGCAAGACCTGGTCGTCGCCGTCAAGGGGCAGGAGTTCCCGGCCCACATGCCGCAGGTGAAGCGCAGCCTGGCCCTCATCTACGCCGTCAACCCCTTCGGCGCAGACCATCAGTCCCACGAGCACGACCCGTCCTACAACTGGTACCCCGACCGGATGGCGGAGTTGGACTTGCTCGATCCGCAGCCGAATGACG
>JALWUZ010000538.1 GCA_027079895.1 Anaerolineae bacterium | reverse complement strand
TCCCCATCCACCCACTCGGCCAACGTGTCCTCGTCGGCCCAGTCGAGAAATTCTTCGTAGGTCATCCGCAGCGAAGGCGCCGGGGTTGGCCGCCAGACTTGAATCACTGCCTCGCCCCATCCTTGGGACACTACCCTCTCCAACACTCGCGTGCTCATCTCATCCCCCTTTGCAAATCAGAGCCGCATGGCACCCACGTACCCTCCAAACTCAACCTCGCTGCGAGTATAGCGCAGAGCAGTAGTTTGTCAAGAATTCAGGTCAGTTTGCGACCAAGTGACTGCGAGTGGTTGCGTGAAGCGAGCGTATCACATTAGGGACATACAGGTAGCCGAAATCGGCTCTGGGCTTCGTAAAGTGGTCGAAAAAGGGGGCTGGGTGTGCCCATAATGGATTTGAGTCAACCGGCGAAATCGGATACAATGTACTCTATCTCCTTCCGACGAGGTTGGCTCCCATGCATCGTATCACCAAACCCCCGCTTGTTCAGCTGGTCCGGGTTCGCCTGCACGCCCTGGTGGTGTTCAGTATCCTCGTCCTGACCGTCCTCGGCCACATGCCCGAAAGTCAGGCCGGCTGGCTCACCTGCCCACCCCAGGTGGTGATGGCCTCAAGAGGCCAACGCCATGGGCGGTCTATCTGCTTGAGGTGTGGCAGAGCCCAATATGGTGTCGCTTGGTGGTATCTGTCCCGCACCGGGCACATTCCCCTTCTGCGCAGCCTTTTGCTGGGGGGCCTGTGGCATCTCAGTGGACAGGAGGGAGCAGCCTGGGTGAGTCTGATCCCCTGGGCGCAGTGGGTGTGGCATCTTGGGGGGCTGTTGTGGCCGGGGCTGCTTCATCAGCCCGAGTGGCGGGCGGTGCGCTGGCTGCTGGGGTATGGTCAGCCCCTGGCAATCGTCGCCCTGGCCGGGCTGAGCCTGGGTGCGCGGCTGAAAGGCGAGCCCTGGGGAATAGGCGGGCTCGTTCCACAGAACGAGGCGGTGCTCTTCCCCCTGCCGGAGATGGGTAAGTGGAGTGGGAACCCCGGCCTGTGGGCAATGAGTCTGGGCTGCGTCATCTGTGGCCGAGAAGAGCCCTGGGCTGAAGTGGTGCCGGGAGAGAATGGAAGCTACCGGGCCACCATCTGCGGCCACTTCACCCTTCAAGTGAAGGGAGACCATCACT
>JALWUZ010000537.1 GCA_027079895.1 Anaerolineae bacterium | reverse complement strand
AACGCAACGGAAAGCGGGCCACCGTCAATTGGCAATTCGGTGTCTCCGACGCGCGGGACAAATTGGAACGGCTCTACCCTAACTTGTCAGAATCATCTTGACGAGGTACTAGTTAGGCCTCAAGTCCTATTGAAAAAAAACGGCGATTGAGGTATCATTAGGTTGCTCATCCACCGTCATCAGCAGGATTCAAGAACCATGTTCGGGTACACTACTCCAGCGGCACGTTCAATTGGGAGGGGAAGGCCACGCACCTTCCCCATTTTTGTAGCCCTGGCGGCGGCACTGGTCGCCCTGCTTCCCGCCCCGGCAGCCGCCCTCCCCGCCGGATTCCAGGAGTACTACATCATCGGCAACGAGACCCAAGTCTACAACATGTTCCTGGAAATCCAGGCGCGCGAAGGCGGCTCCTACATCACCACCCCCTACATGGCCTCCGTCGTCACCGTCGTAGCCACCTCCGCCCACCAGACCATCTACTACGACCACTGGGAGGACGGCTACGAGCCGGACATCCTCAACCCCGTCCAGTCCACCACCGAGATCTACACCGACCTCCAGGCCGGGGAGATCATCACCTTCACCAGCGACGGCGGGAGCGGCACCCACCAGTACGTCCCCGTCTCCCCCAGGGGCAGCGACCTGCGCTACGACGGCGGCGACCGCCTCGTCAGCGCGGGCGGGCCGATTGACGTCGTCCATTCCCTCTGGCCGAGTGACACCACCTTCCTCGGCGGCGCGTGGGAAGTCTACCCCACCGAAGCCTGGGCTACCGGTTACTCCTACGTCGTCCCCGTCGGCGTGGACCTGTACGACGGGGACACCGGCTACTTCGCCGACTTCAAATACGTCTGGCTGGAAATTCAGGCCCTCGACGACAACACCACCGTGCAGGTGGATAACGGCCTCACCGCCATCTCCATCCGTCTGGAACAAGGGGAGACTTACTCCAGCATGGGATACCGGGACTCCCTCACCGACACCGTCCCCATCACCATCACCGGCGGGACGACGGTGCTCGCCAACAAGCCAATCCAAGTGGGGCTGGTGACGGGCAGCGACTCCACCTACCAAACCCGTTTCTACACCCTGGTGCCGGATACCGCCTGGGGGAACGAGTACGTCGCCCCCATCCCCCGCACCACCGCCGGCAACGAGGCCGAAGTCTACCTGTTCAACCCCGATGACATCCCTCACACCGTCACAGCCTACGACCTGAACGCCACCGACGGCGTCACCTTCACCATCCAGGCCGCTACCCCCCTGGCCTACAGCCACCCGGACGCCGTGGGCCGCTACGTACCCGCCTTCTCCGCCCTGCGCCTCTACTCCGACGGGCCGCTGTGGGCCGTCGGCAGCGCGGACACCTCCAACACCGCCTACGACTGGGGCTTCTCCCTCATCCCCACCCACTTCGCCACCCAGGATTACTACATCTCCTGGGCGCCGGGCACCCGCGACCGCACCGCCAACGGCTCCCCAATCTGGGCCGCCCCCTTCGGCGACGACACCACCTTCTACGTGGACTACAGCAGCCCCACCGCCGACAGCATCGTGGACGAGTCCTTCGTCCTCGA
The DNA here is from genome assembly GCA_027079895.1 of Anaerolineae bacterium. GTDB lineage: Bacteria > Chloroflexota > Anaerolineae > B4-G1 > B4-G1 > JALWUZ01. The sequence continues at coordinate 2,916 of JALWUZ010000537.1, read as the reverse complement.
CGCCCTCCACATCCGCCGCATCTTCGACCCGGACAACGACCAGACCGGCACCCACATCTGGGCCGACAAACCCTTCGTCCTCATCTGGGGGGCCGACCCCGCCACCGCCGGGGCGGGAGAGAACTACCTCGACCTGGGCTACTCGGTACTCCCCCTCCACCCCGGCTGGCTGCACCCGGTGCTCACCCTGAAAAAAACCGCCGCTGCCCAGACCATCGCCCCAGAACAAGACGACACCGTCTCCTTCTTTCTACGCGCCTACGCCTCCGACTACCCCGTGACCGACCTCCGCCTGACCGACACCCTTCCCCTGGACTGGACTTACATCACCCGCACCGCCGTCGTCACCTACCCCAACGGCGCGACCGACCAGCGCGACCCGCTCATCACCGACACGACGGACGGCACCCTCCTCGTCTGGCCGCTGGACCTCACCCTCGACTCCAGCCAGCCGGTGGAGATCAGTTTCCAGGCCCGCATCACCACCCCCTACTCCCTGGGGGACACGGCGTTGGACGACCTGGAAAGCGGCGGCTACGACGGCGGGTTCGGCTGGAGCGGCCCCTGGACCGAGCACGACAGCGGCACCTGCTCCGGCGAATGCGTCACCAACACCACCAGCGTTGTCCACGGCCCGCCGCACGGCGGCAGTTACCACATCCTCATCCGCGCCGACGGGGCCATCTCCCGCACCGCCGACCTGTCCGGCTTCCGCCGCCCGACCCTGCGCTTCTGGCGCCGCCTGAACGAATTGGGGGACGGCGACTCTTTCTCCCTGCGGCTCTACGACGGCCTTCAGTGGCACGTCCCCCTGACCCTGACGGCGGACAGCGGCCAGGGCACCTACGCCGCCGAACAGATAGACCTCGCCGACTACCGCACCCCCAACTTCGCCGTGGAGTGGCGTGCCGGGGGCAGCATCAGTTCCTGCCTCTACCTCGACGACATCGAGATCTTCGACGCGGCGGCCATCCAGGAAAACAGCGCGGAGGCGACCGGCGTCTACCAGGGCCACCTCTTCAGTTCGCGGGATACGGCCTCCCTCGTCGTCAGCCCCCTCAGACTCCACCAGGCGGTGGACAAGGCGATCGCCGCCGGGGGGGAGCGGCTCCACTACACCCTCAACTACACCAACGCCAGCACCGCCTTGACGCTGACCCACGTCCTGATACAGGCCGTCCTCCCCGCCAACACCCTTTCCCCCACCCTCTCCTCCGGCGGGGAATACCTCCCGGCGGCCCACTCCGTCGCCTGGGGTGAGACGAGCCCCATCACCCTGTCCCCCGGCGCGTCCGGGACGCTCACCGTCGCCGTCTCGATAGATCGCCAGGTCGCCAACGACCAAATCCTCCGCAGCGTGGCGACGATTGACAGCGACCAGACCGTCGCAGCGGCGGCCAATCCGGTGGGGACCCGCATCGTCGGGCCGGAAATCCACCTGACCGTCGGCGGCCCGCCCTCGGCCAACGCCGGCCAGACCATCACCTACGCCATCGAGTACGCCAACACCGGCCCCGTGACGGCGACCGGCGTCATCATCAGCGACTCCATCCCCCTCTCCACCACCTACCGCACGGGGAGCATACTCATTGACACCGGCGACGGCCCTATCACCCTCACCGACGCCGTCGGCGACGACGCCGGGCAATTCACCGGCGACGCGGTCGTCGTCCAACCGGGCCGCACTCCCGGTCAGATCGGCCCCGGCGAGAGCGGAACCGTCTACTTCTCGGTGCTCATCACCGCCCCTGCCGGTGAGAACATCGCCGACTACGCCACGCTGAGCCGGGACTACGCCCGCCCCCAGGACTCCGCCCTGTTGCTGACCGTCGTCAGCGACCTGACGCTCCAGAAAACCGCCTCCCGGAGCGTCGTCGGGCCCGGCGGCGACATCGTCTACACCCTCACCCTCGGCTCCGGCGGCGCGATGACCCAGTCGGAAGTGACAGTGCTGGACACCATCCCGGCCCACACCGCTTACGTCACCGGCAGCGCGACCGTCCCGCCGGGCTTCACGCTCTCCTACTCCACCGACCACGGCGCGACCTGGAGCACGACGCCTCCGCCCTCCGCCCAGGTGACGACCCTCCGCTGGTACACGGCCACCATCTCCGGCACAACCTCCTTCCCGCTGACCTACCGGGTGCGGGTGGACGACCCCCTCAACGGCAGCGGCCTGACCATCTCCAACCGGGGGCAGGTGACGAGCACCCAGACCCCCCTGCTGTACTCCGACGAGATCCACATCTCGACCGTCGCCCTGACTCTCGACAAGGCCGCTCTCGTGATGGACAAAGTGATCACCTACACCATCACCGCCGGCAACAACGGCAGCGCGAACGCCAACGACGTGGTCATCACCGACCGGGTGCCCGTCAGCACGACAGTGATTCCGGGAAGCATCTCCGGCGGCGGCGTCCTCTCCGACGGGGTCATCTCCTGGACCCTCCAAATGCACTCCCAAGAGCCCGGCCTCTCGCTCCAGTTCGCCGTCGCCCTCGCCGACGCACACTGCGGCCAGATCATCTCCAACACCGCCCACGCGGCGCATCCCCTCGACATCGAGACCTCCCCGCCGGTCACGACCACAGCCTTTGTCCCGCCTCAGGCTGCCTTCACTACCAACCCGACGGCCTGCATTGAGAGCACAGTCACGTTCACCGACCTTAGCCAGGAAGTCACCGCCTACCGCTGGGCTTTCGGCGACGGGGTGACGAGCACGCTCCCCTCCCCCACCCACACCTTCGCCGCGCCGGGCGACTACACCGTCCACCTGACCGGCACCAACTCCTGCGGCCTCTCCGCGATTACGAAGACCATCACGGTGACGGGCCCGCCTCACACCGCCTTCACCGCCCCCGTGACGGCCTGCGTCGGGAGCGCGGTCGCGTTCAGCGACCTCAGCCGGGGAGCCAC
>JALWUZ010000536.1 GCA_027079895.1 Anaerolineae bacterium | reverse complement strand
GTTTGCAAGTGGCAGGTCGGCAGGGGGCAGGGCGGCGAGGGCGCGGCGGGTGCGGGGGTGGACGGGAAAGACGACCGGCAGGCTCTCTCCAATCTCTTCCAGGGCGGCGATGATGGCCCGCAGCCGGTCGGGGTTGTCGGTGTTGCGGGGGCGGTGAGCGGTGACGAGGGCGTAGCCGCCCGGCGTCAGTCCCAGGCGGGCCAGGATGTCGGAACGCTGCTCGGCCAGCGCGATGTTGTAGAGCACCGCGTCGTACATCACGTCGCCGGTCAGGTGGACGCCCCGCACAACCCCCTCGCGGGCCAGGTTGTCAACCGCCGTCTGGGTGGGGCAGAGGAGCAGGTCGCTGGCGTGGTCGGTGAGGACGCGATTGTGCTCCTCCGGCATCATCCGGTTGAAACTGCGCAGTCCGGCCTCGACGTGGGCGACGGGGATGTGCAGTTTGACCGCCGCCAACGCTCCGGCCAGGGTCGAGTTGGTGTCGCCGTAGACCAGCACCCAGTCGGGACGCTCCTTCAGCAGCACTTCCTCGATTCGGATGAGCATCTGGCCGGTCTGCCGGCCGTGGGAGCCGGAGCCGACCCCCAGGTTGTAGTCCGGCTCCGGGATGTGGAGTTCGTCGAAGAAGACGGCGGAGAGGTTGCGGTCGTAGTGCTGGCCGGTGTGGACGAGCACCTCCTGGGCGACGCGCCGCAGGGCACGGCTGACCGGAGCGGCTTTGATGAACTGTGGCCGGGCGCCGACGATGGAGAGGACGCGCATCTCACGTGCTCCCAATCTTCGCCTTGCTCAGACGCGCCAACCAGGTGTCCCCGCCGGTGATCAACTGGTACGGCACTCCTTTCGGCACTACGGCCATATCGCCGACCTGCATACGGAGCACGCTCTGGGGGGTGGAAAGGTGGGCGGAGCCGTTCAGCACCAGGTACATCACCGCGTAAGGCAGGTGCATCTTGACCGGCCACGTCCCCTCGCCCCGGCCCACCTGAACTACCGCGTCCTCGATTGGGAGCACGGTCTGGAACTTGAAGGGGTCGGGCAGGGTACGCGCCATCTCGAACAGGTTGGCCTGGGCCAGTCCCTCGTCGTTGGGCAGGGCGTAGATTCGGCGGCGTCCGTTCTTGCGATGGGGGAGTATGCCGCAGCGCACCAGAATCACGCTGGAACGGGCATCGGCGCCAGTGCGGTGCTCCACCCCTTTGGGGACGAGGGCCACCTTCCCCGGTTTCATCTGCACATCTCCCCACTCGCTCTCCAGGAGGATTTCCCCCTCGTGGACCCAGAACAGTTCGTCGTTGTCGGTGTGTTTGTGCCATTCCAGCGTCCCCTGACAAATGTAGACGCTGACGGCGATGTCGTCCACGAAGGCCAGGTCCACCATCGAGAACGGAAAGGGGAGTTGGGCTGCGATCTGAGAGACGTTGATTTTGTGTATTCTGTCCATTACGCCCATTATACTGCCCCTCGACCGGGGCGCAAGTGGGGAAACGCGGGCAGCCTCACGTCCACACCTCGAACGCCATCTGCCGTATGCGCTTGCGTTGCTGGGAACGGGCCTTGAGCAGCAACCGCCGCCCCTCCTCCGTCCGCGTGTAGATCAGCCGCCCACCGCCGACGTACCGTTTCCAGTACCGCGCCAGCGCGTCCGCCCGCTCCCGGCGGGTGGCGAGCACTTTGGGCACCGGGTGATAGGCGTGCAGTTCGTCCCCCAGCCCCAACACCTTGCGCACCAGCAGCCACAACGGGCGGTAGAGCGGGTTGCGCAGGCTGGTACTGTCGCGGGCGATGATGTACCGCGCGTCCCCCAGCGGGCCCAGCAACTCGCGGTAGGCGCGGGCGAAGGTGGCCGAATCCTCCGGCGAGGCGTAGTCCAGGAAGACCTCGTAGCCGCCGGTCTCCGTCTCCGCCACGCGGACGTACTTGTCGTCCAGGCTGCGGCTGACCAGCCCGGCGTCCCGCAGCGCGGCCAGTAACGCCCGCCCAATGTCCAGCAGCACCGCATCGGCCGGCATCTCGACAAAGGCCCGCCGGAAGACGCGCCAGATTCCCAGCGCGTTGAGCACCATCGCCGCCAGCACCGCGACCGCGCTCGCCGCCGCGAAGACCAGCCCCAGCGCGGGCAGCGACATCTCCTCCGACCAGGGGATGGCGTACATGATGTTGCACCACGCCATCCAGGCGGTGCCGATGATCGCCCCCAGCAGCCGCCAGACCATCGCCCGCAGCGATTTCTCGACGGTGTAGACGGTGCGGAACTTGAGGTCGGCAGTCTCGATTTGAGTCGCGCTGTAGATGAAGTTGGAGTAGGGCTCTCCCACGCCCCACAGGTCGTAGACCCGCTCCCGCCAGCCGACGCTGCGCAGCATGCGGTGGGTGTACTTGTCGAAGTTGATGCGCTTGAAGTGGCGATAGGCGATGTCGGTCGCCAGTTGCAAGTCCACGTGAGCCACACCGCGCACAATCCGCCCGGAGAGCGGCATCCCCGGCTCGAACCCTCCCATCGCCGCGCTCGCCGCGTCGCTCAGGTCGCTCAGGCGGGAGCGGACGATGATCCCCCAAGTGTGGGCGTGTCGCGCGACGAAACGGCGCAGGTCGCTGTCCCCCTTGTCGAATCTCTTGCTGACGCAGACCACGTCCCAGTTGTGGGCCACCTTGCGCGGCCAGGACGGGTCGAGACGCAGCCCGCGCCCGCGAATCTGCTGTACGCCGGTGCGGGTCGTCACTGTGGTGAGGTCAATCAGCGTGTTGAGCGTCAGCGCGTCCCATCCCTCGCCGAAGATGCCCCGCGTCCCCACCAGGCAGCGGGTGATTCCCCGCTCGAACAGGGCGGTAATCAGCGCGACGTAGGTACGCGAGCCCCAGTCCCGCCCACTGCCGAGCAACTGCACGATGCGCGGGTCGTCGCTTTCCTTCCACTCCCAGGCGAAGCGGGCCTGATGTTCCGCCTGCCAGGCCCGGATGCCCTCCTCCATCCGGGGGATGTTGTCCGCGTCGGCCAGGACGACCTTGCCCGTCACCAGGATGGGGTCCAGCGTGTTGGTGCGCGGGTCGGCGATCAGGCGGCGGAAGACGCGCACCGCACTACCGGCGTCCGGGTCGAGCACGTCCTTGAGGCGGCGGCTGCGTGCGCTCATGCGCTCGTAGTCGGTGATCACCACCGCCCGCAGCCGCTCCTTCATCGCCTTCAACTCGGCCTTCAGGATGGCGACTGTGGCCGCGTCCTTCGATTCGGAGAGGGCCAGCACCAGGTCGCCGGGGGAACGCTGGTGACGGATGCCGCGCTCGCTGATGGTGATGCCGAAGGGAAGCAGCACGTCCCGCAGGTCGCGGTAGAGGGCCTGCAATTCCCGCTCCGGGCTGACCTTGAGCACCCGCAGGGCGAAAGTTTCCAGCAGCACCAGCCAATCGTCGGCGCGGAGCGGCTCCCACATCTCCTCGACCAGGGGGATGTCCGGCGGAATCTCCACGCCCTGGGCCAGGAGGAACTTGATCCCGGCGATGCACAGCAGCGGCTCGCGGTTGAAGAGGGCCTCGAACGGCTGCTGCTCCCCGTCCTCACCGCGCCGCTCGATGAGCGTGCGGCGCAGCCAATTCTGGAAGGCGGGCAAGTCGGTGATGCGTCTCACCGCCGCCCCGAAATACTCCTGAATGCGCTTCAGGTAGCGGTGCTCGCGGGGCGACGGCTCGCAGAAGTAGACCAGGTCACGGTAGGGAGCCAGATTCCCCTCCTTGACCACCGCCGGAGTCGGCACCTCGAAATCCACCTCGCCGAGGAGGGCGTAGTAGTTCTCGTACTCCTGCTTGTTCTCCGGGTCGGGGAGCGTGGCGGTCAGGCCGATGACCCGCACGTCGGGCAACGCTTTGATCAACTCCCGCAGGATGAAGGCCCAGTAGTCGAGCAGGTGATGGCACTCGTCGAGGACGAGCGTCCCAGTGCCCTGGGCGACGATGCGCTCGATCAGGTCGCGGGCGTTGGGGTGGAGGAACTGACGCCCGTCGAAGTCCTCCCGCCGCAGGAACTCCCGCTTGATGCGGTGGTACCGTTTGGAGACCTCGCGGCGGAACTCCTTGGGGTTGGCCTGCCGCAGCGTCTCGATGCGCCGGTGGGCGGCCTCCTCGTCCTCCACCTGCCCCTCGGCGACGAGGTCATCGGCCCACCGTTCCAGCGCGATGCGCTCGACGAACTCGAGATTCTCGCCGGGGGTGGAGAGCACCTGGTAGGTGAGGAAGGTCAGCGGGGCCAGGCGGGAGGCGTCCAAACTGGTGTGCCGGGCCAGCCAGTCCTGGGCCTCGTCCCCGTCCTCGTCGAGGAACATAGCCACCTTCTCCCGCCACTGCCGCTGGATGGTGGTGGTGGGGGCGAAGACGACGGCCGGCCGCCCGAAGCGGCGGATCAGTTCCAGCCCGACGATCGTCTTGCCGGAGCCGGGCGGCGCGACGATGTGGTACTTGCGGTCCCCCTCCTGCCGCGCGGCGATTTCGAGGATCATCTGC
>JALWUZ010000535.1 GCA_027079895.1 Anaerolineae bacterium | reverse complement strand
CGGCAGCGGCTCGCGCCCGACGGTCTATCAGGACTTCGACCTCCCCTCCGGGCGGCTTTCCTACACCCCCGCCGCGCTGACCGTCACCATCCCCTGGGAGGGGTATGCGACCCGGCCGCTGACTCTGACCAACAACGGCGAGGTGCCGGTCACGTTCCTACTGCGAATGGTTATTCGCCCCTACTCGCCGGTGGAACTGGCCCCGTCCGCCGCGCAACGGAGCCCCGCCGCCGACCTCCCCTGGCTGCGCACCTCCCCGACGAGTGGCACGCTCGACGCCCAGGCCACTCAGGTGGTGGATGTGATCTTCGACGGCGCGGTGCTCTCTATGCCGGACTGGGGGCTGCACTACGCCGGGCTCGAGATCGCGCACGACACCCCTTACTCCGTCCCCAACCTCCCGCTGACGCTGACCGTCGTCCCGCCGCCGCCCTTGCTCACCGTCACCCAGACCCCGGCGACCGACCAGGCCGGTATCGGGCTCGCGCTGGCCTACACCGTCACCATCAGCAACGCGGCCGGCCCGGCCTCCGGCGTCGTCCTCAGCGCGACCCTGCCGACCGACACCGCCTTCTCCGGGGCCGACTCCGGCGGGCAGTTGGACGGCGATACCATCGTCTGGCGCGACCTGACCGTCGCCGGGCTGGGGAGCACCGCCGTTCACTACACCGTCACCGTCGGCTGCGTCTCGCCGGGCGACACCATCCTCGCCGCCGACTACCAGGTGACGGCCACCGAATGGCCGACCCCGGTCCTCGGCCTGCCCGTCTCCACGACCGCCGTCGTCAAGGCCGTCGCCGCCGACTTCGGCTACTCCGACCTGCTGCTGCGGGACTATCCGGTGCGCTTCACCAACCGGAGCCAGAACGGGCTCACTTACCGGTGGGATTTCGGCGACGGCGTGACCTCCACCCTCCCCGCCCCGACCCACACTTACGGGAGCGCGGGCGACTACCACGTCAGCCTGACGGCCTACAACCTGTGCGGCGACAGCGACACCCACTCCGCTACCATCTCCATCGAGGACTACGCGCCGGCCCTCGCTCCGGCGGACGAGTCCCGTTACGCCGACCCCGGCGCAGTCGTCACCTACACCTTCACGCTGACCAACGCCGGCACCCTCAGCGACCTCGTCCACCTGACGATGAGCGACCCGCAGTGGGCGACCG
>JALWUZ010000534.1 GCA_027079895.1 Anaerolineae bacterium | reverse complement strand
TCGTACCGCTCCGTGCTGGCGGTCATCACTTCGTTGGCGAAGTTGTCGTACTCGTCTATCAGCAGGTAGAGGCGGTAAGGGGAGTGGCGCACTGCCGTCAGCACGGACTGGAGCGACCGCAGAGCGTCGGCCTCGTGCAGCACCATCTCGTGTTCCAACATGGGTTGATAGTTGACGATGAACCCCTCTATGCAGCCGTTGATGTGATTGAACAATGACTGTTTGATCTGCTCGTAACTGCCACTTGGATCCACCGCCGAGAAGTTCCAGCGCATAATCAGGTATTTGTTGTGCAACGGCGTGGGGTTCTGCCCGATGGCGAGGTGGCCGAACAACCGCTCGAACTCGTCCGCTTTTGCCACGTCGTAGTAGTTCTCCAACGTCGAAAGCCACAACGACTTGCCAAACCGCCGCGGACGGAGGAACAACAACACCTTGCCTATCTCCTCCACAGCACGGATGTACTCTGTCCGGTCCACATACCAATACCCTTCGGTAGCAACCTGATAGAAATCGCTGACGCCATACGGAAACTTGAGCATCTCACACCTCCCCCCACGACTTGCCAAACCGCCGCGGACGGAGGGACAGCAACATGGAGCCAATTTCTTCCACCGCGCGGATGTACTCCGTCCGGTCCACGTACCAGTACCCTTCGGTGACGATCTTGTGGAAATCGCTGACGCCATACGGAAACTTGGGCATCTCACACCTCCTCCCACACCAAGCGGTTGAAGCCCAACGAGACGACGGCGTAGGTGTGCAGCCGCAGAACATCGCCGTACTTGACCTCTAGCAGCGGGCGGTACTTCCCCAACTGCGCCCGCGCTTGGGCCAGTTTCTCCTCCACCTGCGGGAGGGAACGCAACTCATCGCGGCTCGTCTTGCGCACCTCTTCTCCGGTCAGCCCCAATTCGTCCAGCGACAGGTACTTGAACTCGATCAGGATGTCCAGTACCTCGAAGCGACGCATATCGGGCCGGATGATCATCACCAGGTCGGCGTACCCGCGTCCAACCTCCGGCTCCGAATCCATAATGTACAATTTTCTACCGTACAAAAATGAGTCAGTAGCGGTCGTGACAAAATGAGGGTGTTGAGATATACTTTCTCCAATCCGACTTTGACCAACAGGCGATAGGAGGGCGAGATGACTGATCGTCACAGAGTGT
>JALWUZ010000533.1 GCA_027079895.1 Anaerolineae bacterium | reverse complement strand
CCCCTACCCGCGGGGACGTGGAAATGCTGGGGTGGTGGGGGGCAACCCGGCGTGCCCGCCCCGGCCCCACCGGCCCGGTAGACAGGACGGAAACACCGGAGGCAGACGTTCCCGCTTGGAGATCGTCGCACTTCAGCAAGCCGCACCTTGCACACCTGCCACTTGCAAACTTGCGCACCTGCACACTTGCACACCTGCACACTTGCAAACCTGCACACCTGCACACCTGCACACTTGCACACTTGCCACAGGAGGTCACATGGACGAAAAAATCGCTGCCGCCATCCGAGAGCGCGTGGGCGAAGGGACCCTGAAATGCGCCGTCGCCTTCCGCATCGCCGAGGAACTGGGGGTGGAACCGCTGGCGGTGGGACAGACCGCCAACGAATTGCAAGTGAAACTTTCCCACTGCCAGTTGGGACTCTTCGGATACGGGGAGCCGAAGAGCATCGTCGAGCCGGCCGACCCGGTCGCGCCGGAGTTGGAACAGGCCATCCGGGACAGATTGGTTGACGGCCGGCTCCCCTGCGCCGCCGCGTGGGAGATCGCCGCCCGCCTGGGCATCCCCAAATTGCAAGTCTCGAACGGGGCCGAAGGGCTGGGAGTGCGCATTCGGACCTGCCAGTTGGGAGCCTTCCCGTGATCCAGGCCATCCGCAAACGGCTGGACATCCTGTGGGGCCGTCTGACCCAGCAGGGGTTCCGCGTGACCGTTCTTTGGGCCGCCGACCACCTGGTGCGCATCGTCACCGGTGCCCCCATCCGCCGGGTGAGCCAGATTACCCCCCACCTCCACGTCGGGGGACAGTACCGCCGCCGCGGCTGGCCCCTCCTGACCGCTCGCGGGGTCACGGCGGTACTCGACCTGCGGGAGGAGTTCGACGACCGGGCCGCCGGAATCGCTCCCGACCGCTACCTCTACCTGCCCGCGCCGGACGACACCCCCCCGACGTTGGAACAGTTGCGCCGCGGGGCGGCCTTCATCGCGGAGGAAGCGCGGCGCGGAGGCGCGGTCTACGTCCACTGCGGCGCGGGCGTCGGGCGGGCGGTGACGCTGGCGGCGGCCTACCTGGTCACGACCGGCCTCTCCCCCGCCGAAGCCTGGGACACGCTCCGCGCCGTGCGCCCCTTCATCCGCCCCAAGCCGGTGCAGGTCGCCCAGGTGGAACGGTTCGC
>JALWUZ010000532.1 GCA_027079895.1 Anaerolineae bacterium | reverse complement strand
GGGCACGTCGTCAACTCGTTCTACGGTAACATCCATCATGGTCTATGCTCCCTCCTCGCTGTTTTGTCCTACGAGGGGAAGCATACCAAATCTGGAAACCTTTGTCAAAAATCAGCGAAATGACCGTCAGTATCCTCGAACGGATCGAATGGGCTGCGACACGGGATGGAAGCGGAGGGAGAGATACTGGTATTCGGCCTTTCAGTATCCTCGAACGGATCGAATGGGCTGCGACATGAGTCCGGCGCGTGCGGTGTGCGGTATGCGGCATGCTTTCAGTATCCTCGAACGGATCGAATGGGCTGCGACTACCCGATCTTCGACAAGTACAACCTCTTGCCGTCATCTTTCAGTATCCTCGAACGGATCGAATGGGCTGCGACTGAATACGTGGGGTTCCCTGCGGGGTTCTCCACAGACTTTCAGTATCCTCGAACGGATCGAATGGGCTGCGACGCGTGTGTGCGGCGTTAATCTTCTTGTTCAGATGACTTTCAGTATCCTCGAACGGATCGAATGGGCTGCGACTAGGTTCCCGCTGCATCTTACCCACGACGCCAGCGCTTTCAGTATCCTCGAACGGATCGAATGGGCTGCGACAATCTTGCCCCCGCCCCCTTCCTTCTCCTCCATCCCCTCTTTCAGTATCCTCGAACGGATCGAATGGGCTGCGACGGTCAATGATCCTCTCCTGCCGCGTAATGCACCTCGCTTTCAGTATCCTCGAACGGATCGAATGGGCTGCGACGTTGCCTTCTTCCTGTCCCTCTCTTCGTCCTTAACTGCTTTCAGTATCCTCGAACGGATCGAATGGGCTGCGACGCCTTCAGGCCAAGAGCCTTCATCATCGCCTCCACGTCTTTCAGTATCCTCGAACGGATCGAATGGGCTGCGACTACCGCGCCGACCCGGCCCGCGTCGCCTCCGTCATGGCTTTCAGTATCCTCGAACGGATCGAATGGGCTGCGACTGGTGGAGACCGGGCGGGTTCACCGGGACTCTGCGGTCTTTCAGTATCCTCGAACGGATCGAATGGGCTGCGACACATCGCCCGGCGCGAGCGGTTGGGGGACCTGGAGCCTTTCAGTATCCTCGAACGGATCGAATGGGCTGCGACGGCGTCGGGCGCGGCGGCGACCGGCGCCGTCGCAGCCCATTCGATCCGTTCGAGGATAC
>JALWUZ010000531.1 GCA_027079895.1 Anaerolineae bacterium | reverse complement strand
TGATTGGGACACGTGGAGGCGCTCTATCCGCGAGGTGCGTTTCCAACAACTGCGCGAGGACACGGTGCGCTAGCCCGGCCACGGCCCGCAGACGACGGTGGGGCGGGAGAGGCGGAGCAATCCGTGGGTGGGAGGACGGTAAGATGGTCGCCGCAAAGATAAAGACTTTCGATCGAGTGTTGAAGGTGTTGGCGCGTGATTACGCCGATGCCTTTCTGCGCCTGGCGCTGCCGGATGTGCCGCTGGAAGTAGTCGGGGTGTTGGAGAACGTGGAGTTGGCCATCCCCGAAGAGCGGGTTGATTTCGTCCATCGAGTGCTCTGGGGAGAGCGGGAGTATCTGCTGCACATCGAGTTTCAGGCCGAACATCGTGCCGATTTCCCGAAGCGGATGTTCGTCTATTCCGCGCTGCTGACCAGGCAGATGGACTTGCCGGTGATTACGGTGGCGATCTACTTGAACCGGCGGGATAGCCCGTTGCCGGTGTCTTACGAGGTGGACGTGAATGAGGTTGTCCTCAACCGGTTCGAGTACCAGGTGGTGCGCCTTTGGGAGTACGTGGATGAGATATTGGCCGGCAAGTGGCCGGAGTTATCGCCGCTGCTGGCTATGTTGGTGGAGCGACCGGATGAGGAGGTGTTGGAGCGGGAGCGGGAGTTGATTCTGCGGGAACAGGATGAGAAGAAACGGGCTGACTTGCTGGCCTGTGCCGTGACGATCGGAGCACGCTATTTCGACAAAGAGTTCTTGTGGCGGTTCTTCCGCGAGGAGGTGGAGATGATGCGTGAAGCGAGTTTCATTGACGACTGGCTGCAAGAGAAATGGGAAGAAGGGATGCTCAAGGGGTTTCAGCAGGGCATGCAACAAGGTGTGCAGCAAGGCATAAGGCAGGGCCTCCAAGATGGGAGGAAGATTTCGAGTCAGAACATCCTGCTGCGCGTGTTGCGCCAACGGTTCGGCGCGCTGCCGCGTGATGTAGTCGCCGCTTTGCAGGACCTCACGGCGGAGCAGTTGGAGGAGTTAGTTGATGTGGCTCTCACCGTCCCAAACAAGGATTCTTTCGCCGAGGAGGTGAAGAAATGGACGATGGAGACGTCACAAGTGCCCGCGTAGCGGGGGCGGTGTGATGTGGATACGGCCGGCTTCTCCCGCGATAAGACTGCCGTCGCCGGACCGGAGCACTTCTACTCCACCGGCTACGTCTGGCAGGAGGTGGAGATGATGCGTGGAGAGAGTTTCATTGACGACTGGCTGCAAGAGAAATGGGAAGAAGGGATGCTCAAGGGGTTTCAGCAGGGCTTTCAGGATGGGAGGAGGAGTTCGAGTCAGAAGATCTTGCTGCGCGTGTTGCGCCGACGGTTTGGCACGCTGCCGCGTGGTGTAGTCGCCGCTTGGCAGGACCTCACGGCGGAGCAGTTGGAGGAGTTGGTTGATGTGGCTCTCACCGTCCCGAACAAGGATTCTTTCGCCGAGGAGGTGAAGAAATGGACGATGGAGACGTCACAAATGCCCGCGTAGCGGGGTTGGTGTGAGGTGCAATGCAGATACGACCGGCTTCTCCCGCCGATAAGACTGCCTGCGCCGGACTGGATCACTCCTACTCCACCGGCTACGTCTGGCAGATGGAGGGGCGGCAGCGCGACGACCTCCTGACCGCCACCTTCCGCCTTTCCCGCTTCCCCCGCGAAGTGGAGGTCGCCTATCCCCGACAGAGGGAGGCCCTGGTGCGCGGCTGGCGGCGGTGCGACGGGTTCCTGGTCGCCGTGGACGAGGCGGAGGGCGCGGTGCGGGGTTACGTCACCCTCATCGCCCTGGAGGGGAACGGGCAGGTGGTGGTCAACGACCTGGTGGTGGACCGCCCCTGGCGGCGGCGGGGCATCGGGACGTTGTTGCTGCGGACTGCCATCGCCTGGCAGCGGGAGCACGGTCTGGCGCGGCTGGTGCTCCCCGTCCAGACCAAGAACTACCCGGCCGTCCGTTTCTGCCTGGCGCGGGGGCTGACTTTCTGCGGTTACAACGATCACTTCTGGGCGCATCAGGACATCGCCCTGCTCTTTGGAGGGTAGAGAAGCAACGCGCTATGCAGTCGCTACTGGAACTGGTCAACGTCATCCTCACGTCGGGTATCGTCATCTTCTCGTTCGCCATCCTGCTGTACCTGGTGATCTACAACTTCCGCAGCCCCGTCGCCCGTTCCTTCGTCGCGCTCCTGGCGTCGGTGCTGCTGACCTATTTCGTGGATTTGGCCCTGGTCGGCGTCGGTGATCTGGAGACCGCCGCCGCCTGGTTGCGGATTCAGTGGATCGGCATCGCGTTTACCCCGGCGGCTTACCTCGGCTTCTCGAACGCGCTGCTGGCGACGACCGGCGACCGCAGCCGGCTGCGGGATGTGGCCGTGCGCGTCAGTTACTTGTTGAGCGCGTCGCTGCTGTTGCTGGTGGCCTTCAGTGACCTGCTGGTGCGCGGGGTGGAGATTACCCATCACGCCGCCCACCTCCTGCCGGGGACGTTGTTCTTTCTCTTCACGCTCTACTTCCTCGCCGCCGTCGGCTGGGGGGTGGCGAACGCCTTTCGGGCGCGGCGGCGGTGTCTGACCTCCACGTCCCGCCGCCGGATGACCTATCTTATGGCGACCTTCGCCGCCCCGGCCGCCGGAGTCTTCCCCTACCTCCTCCTGGCCCGCTGGCCTCCCTCCGTCCCTGGGGGGCTGTTGTGGGGGCTGCTGGTGCTGGGCAACATCAGTATCGGCGGTATGCTGGTGCTGCTGGCCTACAGCGTGGCCTTTTTCGGCGCCCTCACGCCGGACCGGGTCATCAAGCACCGTCTGATTCGCTTTCTGCTGCGCGGGCCTTTCGTCGCCGTGCTCGTCGTGGTGGTCATCACGGCCGCTTCCCAGGCCGAGGGCTGGATGGGTCTCCCCAGCCGCCGGGTGATGCTCTTCGGCGTGGTGGCCGTCATCTTGCTCCTCCAATTGGTGATCGAGTCGGCCAAGCCGCTCATTGACCGCGCTCTCTATCGCCAGGATCAGCCGGAGATCGCCTGGATTCAGGAGTTGGGCAATCGGCTTCTCACCACCACCGACTTGCGCCAGTTCCTGGAAAACGTGCTCGCCGCTCTGTGTGACCTGCTGCGGGTGAACACCGCCTTCATCGCCGTCGTCGAGCAGGGCGTGCCCCGTTTGGAGGTGGTGTGCGGCTCGCTGAATCCCCCTCTGGACGAGGACTTTCCGGCGGAGACGCTGACGCAGCCTTCTGACGGGCGGAGGGTGCGGCGGTACGGCGACCTGTTCACCTGGAACGGGTACTGGCTGGTGCCGCTCTGCTCCTATCCGCCCTCCGGCGATGGGGATGTGATCGGTATGCTCGGCGTCGCCGCCCGCGCCCCGGAGCCGGATCTGAGCCCCGATGAACAGGCCGGTTTGGAGGCCCTACTGACCCAGGCGGCGGCGGCTCTGGAGGATCGGCAGTTGCAGCAGGGAATCTTCGGCGCGTTGGAGCACATCATCCCGGAGATCGAGGACATCCAACGCCGCCGGGGGGTGGTGCGTTACACCGGTGAGAAGGCGATCTCCGGCTTTAGCCTGGTGGAGGCCGACGAGTTCCGGCTGTGGGTGCGGGACGCCCTCAAGCATTACTGGGGCGGCCCCAAACTGGCGGACAATCCGCTGCTCTCGCTGCACGTCGTCGAGCGGGCGGCCCAGGAGCACGACGGCAACGTGATGAACGCGCTGCGGGCGGTGTTGCGGCAGGCTATCGAGCGGCTGCGTCCCGACGGGCAGCGGCAGATGACCGGGCCGGAGTGGTTGTTGTACAACATCCTGGAACTCAAGTTCCTGCAAGGGCGGCGGGTGCGGGAGGTAGCCCGGCGGCTGGCGATGAGCGAGTCCGACCTGTACCGCAAGCAGCGCGTCGCTATCGAGGCGGTGGCGCAGACTTTGGCGGAGATGGAACGGGAGGAACTGAGCCGCTCGACCGGCGAACGGCCGTTTGACAAAAAACAGAAGGGCTGGTAGAATAGCCGCGTGTTGGCCCCATCGTCTAGTGGCCAAGGACGCCGGCCTCTCAAGCCGGAAACAGGGGTTCGAACCCCCTTGGGGCCACCTTCGACATCGGCCAGTGGATTCGGAGGGAGTATCGAGCGTCCAGTGGTTGCAGCCCCACCAACGGTGGGGCTGTTTGTTTTGGGGGGTGTGGGCTGTGCTGGATGGCGACGCGGGGTTTTTCAGCCATTTTGGGTTGCCCTTTTTGCTGCCTGGGATATAATGATGACGGCTCTGGGAGGTGGCGAGGTGTAGGCTGTTAGAGGAGAGGGAAGCCGTCAACGCACAACGCAACGCATGTTGGGTGCATAGATTTGGAGGAAACATGGACTCTGAAGTAGATTTGGTGTCTCTATTTGATGCTCGCCGTTTTCACCCCCGTGTTGTAGCAGTGGCGAGGGAGTTATTTTGCGCGGGCTATTTTGAGCAAGCTGTTTCAGAGGCGTTCAAGGCGGTTGAAAACTATGTGAAGGAAAAGTCAGGGC
>JALWUZ010000530.1 GCA_027079895.1 Anaerolineae bacterium | reverse complement strand
CTCCCCCTGGGGCTGCCCTTCCCCACCGACAGGCCGCGCCACGAGCGTCCCCCCGGCGGGCCCGTGCGCTTCGCCTACATCGGCGGGCTCTCCTGGCAGAAAGGGGTTCACGTCCTCGTGCGCTCCTTCGTCGGCCTGACCGGCGGCGAACTGTGGCTCGCCGGCGACGAGACCGCCGACCCGGACTACGTCGCCCGCCTGAAGGCCACCGCCCCGCCGAACGTCCGCTTCCTGGGCCGTCTGACACGTGAGCAAGTCTGGGAGACCCTCGCCCAGGTGGACGCGGTGGTGGTCCCTACCCTGTGGTACGAGACCTTCTCGTTCATCGTCTCCGAAGCCTTCGCCGCCGGGCGGCCGGTGCTCGCCTCCCGCCTGGGCCCGCTGGCCGACCGGGTGCGTGACGGGGTGGACGGCCTCCTCCTCCCTCCCGGCGATGTCGCCGCCTGGCGGGCCGCGTTGAGCCGCCTGATCGCCGCGCCGGACGCGCTGGCCCGCCTCCGCGCCCACGTCCGCCCACCGACGACGCTGGCGGAGCACATCGAGAGCCTGGAGGCCGTGTACCGCCGTCTCGTGAGGCCCGCGTGAACCTCCTGCACCGTCTCCGCCGCCTGGACATCGGACACCTGGGCCGCGCCGCGCTGCTGGTGATGGCCCTCTTCGTCCTGAGCCGCCTCCTGGGGCTGGCCCGGCAGATGGTCATCGGGGCCCTCTTCGGCACCGGCGGCGACCTGGACGCTTACCTGGCTGCCAACCGCGTCGCCGATACCGTCTTCCTCGTCGTCGCCGGCGGTGCGCTCGGCTCCGCCTTCATCCCCACCTTCACCGACTACCTGGCCCAGGACGACCGGGAGGGCGCGTGGCGGCTGGCCTCCGCCGTCGTCAACCTGGCCCTCCTCGTGCTGACCGTCGTCGCCGCGCTGACGGCGGCCGCCGCCCCGCTCCTGGTGCGCACCGTCATCGCCCCCGGCTTCACCCCGGCGCAGCAAGCCCTCACCGTCTCCCTGCTCCGCCTGATGCTCGTCGCGCCGGTCATCTTCGGCGTCAGCGGCATCGTGATGGGCGCGTTGAACGCCCACCAGCATTTCCTCCTCCCCGCCCTGGCCCCCTCCGTCTACAACCTCTCCATCATCGGCGGGGCCTGGCTGCTGAAACCGCGCCTGGGCGTGCGCGGCATGGCC
>JALWUZ010000529.1 GCA_027079895.1 Anaerolineae bacterium | reverse complement strand
CGTCCGCCAGAGCCCACTCCTGAGTGTCCACCAGCCAGCAGAGGTCTTTCGAGGAGTCGCTGATGAACTCGACCGCGAGCACGGCAGCCAGGTGGGCGTGAAAGCGACGCTCCGGGACGGCGCCGATCCGCTCCCAGACCGGGCAGGGGTCGCGTCCGCAGCGGCAGCGGGGGTGGAAGTGGTGCTCCTGCCAGGGACGGAAGCGGGCGTAGACCTCGCCGCAGGCGAAGGCATCGGGCCGGTTGCCGAGCATCAAGTCGAGCATCGTCGTGCCGGAGCGGGCCGCGCCGCAGACGTTGATCAGCGTGGGCGTCATCCCTATCCCTCCCCCCGACTTTCCTCGTAAACTCGCAAGGTGCGCCGGGCAATGGAGTCCCAGGAAAGTTCGCCGGCGACTTTCCGGCGAATGTGGGCCTGCATCCGGCGTCGCCGCTCGTCATCCCGCAGGAGGGCAACGATGGCGGCAGCCAGACGGTCACTATCGCGGGGCGGCACCAGAAGCCCGTCCTGCCCGTCCTCCACCATCTCCGGCAGGCCGCCGACCGCGCTTGCCACGACCGGCTTGCCAAAGGCGTAGGCCAGGGGGACGACCGCGCTCTGGGAGGCTTCGACATAGGGAAGGGCGACGAGGGCCGCCTCCTGGAACAGGCGGGGCACATCGGCGCGGGGGATGTACTCGTCGCGCACCTCGAACCGCTCCGGGTGAACCATCATCCGACGGTAACGGGCCAGGCTCTCGCCGCGCCCGGCGATGACGAAATGGGCATCGGGGCAGGCCGCGCTGACGGCCGGCTCCGCTCGGATGAGGTAATCCAGCCCCTTGTAGGGCCAAATCCGCCCGAAAAAGAGCACCCGCCCCCGGCGTTCCGGCCAGGGACGGGGGTCCCAGTGGCGGTAGATAGACATCTCACCGATGGGGAGCGTCGCCACGCGGCGGGACGGGAGCGGGTGACGGGCCAGCAGCAGCCGCTTCAGGGCCTCTCCGTGCAGGATGAGGCGGTGCGAGCGGCGGACGGGGATGTCCCGTACCCACTGGGGGATGTTGCGCTGGGAGCGGTCGCCGAGGTGCATCACCGGGTCGTGGATGGTAGTCACCAGGCAGGGCGGGCGGCGGGCCAGGAGGCTCAGGTTGAACCAGAGGTTGACCGCCAGGAGGTGTACCACGTCCGGGCGCAGCC
>JALWUZ010000528.1 GCA_027079895.1 Anaerolineae bacterium | reverse complement strand
GTTTTCGCTTGTTTCTCCGCGTTGTCTGTAGAGTCTGACAACTTCCGGTGCTGGGAGTGTCTCATTGTCTGCATTGGTTGCAATGACGCTGTAGCGTTCATTGGCAAGTGCAAGCAGTTCCTCCTCATCAAGAAACCTCTCCATACTTGGCAGTATCGGAGTTACTTGTCGTTTAACGACAACGATACGAAAGGCATGGTCGGTATGGTTCATTGTATGAAGAAACTCTCCTACCTCTTCTTTGACATGATGATACTTTCCGTTATGGCTGTCAAGTGGTTGCCACTTGGTGATCTGTTCAATATTCTGCAGTGTCGGTGCATCAAGGTGTGCACCGATGAGATAGATGATATGGTTCTGATTGCAGTAGTTGAAGAGGGTATGTTGATAGGAGGCACTGTCTGCGCGTACATAGGTGAATCTCTTTCCTTTAGGCAGTTGGGATTGGCAGCGTTTAAGAAAGGTCAGGTTGTTATCCGCCGGTGCCATATTCCCCGGTCTGAATTCACTATGGATCATATAGCCGCTGTTAATATGTCCTGTCATTGGAGTGAATCCCGGGAATTCTTTATACGTTGGCATCGCTATGGATTTATGGCTTTCTATGACTGTAGCATCCATATCCAGGATGAGCGGTTCGTCAATCGATTTCAAATAGCTTTTCAGCAAGGTACGGTTGATCTGCTCTACTGCATAGACACCTTGCAGTCCTGTGCGCTTCAGCCATTTTCCTATCGTATCGGCGGTAGGCATTCGTTCAATATTCAGTAATGTACGAAGTCCTTTATCTGAAGCGATGGTGCGAACATCTTCAAGCACTCTGCCGCCTGCGTGCAGCATCAGCAGTAACGGTTGAATCATTTCGAATGGTCGGTAGCTGTGGTTACTTTTAGAGGCAGGAAAATGTTCATTGCAAAGGCTATCGACACCGATAGCTTTGAAGTATTCACCCAACACAGCCTCTCCAGCTCTTGGTGTCAGGCGCTCATCACTGCTTTCTACAGTAAAGTTTAAAATCCTTTGTGTCATACTTCTACTCCTTGGCAGAAGTCTCACCCAACGGGTGATAGCGGTCAGGTGGGACCTCTGTCGGCTTTTCCCCTATTTTACGGCATCTTCTCTTATTTTTTTCAATGATCTATTTTTCTATTTCGATTTTAGGGGGTTTTCCCTGTTGAT
>JALWUZ010000527.1 GCA_027079895.1 Anaerolineae bacterium | reverse complement strand
AGAAAATTTTAAAGCTGTCAAAGAGCGTTAAGGGAATACCAGAAACACAAAGGCCCCGTCAACAGCCCCCAAAGGAGGATCCGCGCCCTTCACGCATC
The DNA here is from genome assembly GCA_027079895.1 of Anaerolineae bacterium. Classification (GTDB taxonomy): domain Bacteria; phylum Chloroflexota; class Anaerolineae; order B4-G1; family B4-G1; genus JALWUZ01. The sequence goes on along the minus strand of JALWUZ010000527.1, from coordinate 1,083 downwards.
TGGGGTTCTCCTCCCCAAAATCCTTTCCTTTATGTTTTCAAAAACATGGATCCCCGAATCCAGGGAGCTTCAAGGCCCTTTATTGGGTCAAACTGATCTTGGGTGTGTAGTCTGATATAAAACCCTTCTCATCAGCCACCCCCACAAGAAAGACTGTACCCCCGGGAAAGTGGCCATTGTTGGTGGAACCCCACTCGGCATGATCGTGAACAGCCCACCATCCCCTGATCCGGGGTTTCATGATTACATCCACGGTCTGACCGGGAAAACTGGGTACCGTGTTCACATAATAAGGGGCTTTAAGATTGTTTCCGTCCACGGCCACCACCAGAAGCTGCATACCATGGAAATGGAAGTAATGGGGGATGTTGCCCGCGTTTATGATTCGGATCCTTACGGCCTTTCCTACCCTGGTGACTATGGGCCTTGTCAGAGGATAGGGATGTCCGTTTATCAAGTGATACTTATACTGGGGCTTGGGTATTCCCTCCAAGTAAGGAGATTTATACCCGGCTTTTATGGCCTCCTTATAGTCATTCACGGAAGAAAAAATCCTTTCCCCTTCCATACCTTCTTCCCTGTGCATTTTAACCATCATATTCAGCATATCTGTCTGCCACCTGGGATCAATGCTATCCACTATTAAAGTCACATCCTTCTCCACTCTATATCTCCGGTTTATAGACTGGTTCCTGTCTCTGCTGTGTACAATAAGGGCTCCATACATCCCTCCACTGATGTGAAGCAGAGTACTCCAGTGGCAGTGCCAGAAATGGGTTCCGGCAGGTCTCGCCACAAATCTGTAAACAAAGGTTTCTCCATATTCTATAGGATCCTGGGTCACATAAGGAACCCCATCCTGGGAATTGTCTACTTCAAGACCATGCCAGTGAATGGTATGGGGAAGGGGCGTTTTATTTATCACCTTCACCTCAACAACGTCTCCTTCCATGACTTCAATCTTCGGTCCCGGGATGGTGTTGTTTATCATGAGGGATTTGACCGTCACATCGGGAAGTATCTTCCACTCCCCAATGGTAATCACAAAGGTATATTTATGAACCTTGGCATAAAGGGTAGAAG
>JALWUZ010000526.1 GCA_027079895.1 Anaerolineae bacterium | reverse complement strand
GGGTGGGTCAGCACGTCCAGCACCACGCCGCCGGGGGTGACGCCGATGGCCGACGGCAGGGCGGCGACGGTCGCCTCCACGTCCAGCCCCTTACCGGGACGGGAGGGGAGCGGCGTGACGCCGTCGGCGGCGATGAGGAGGTCGGCGTTTTGGGGCGGGACGGCGATCTCCGGAGCGAGGGCGCGGAGGGCAGTGGTCGCCGTCGCCGAATCGGGCAGGACGACGACCGGGGCCAGCGGGTAGCCGTGGACGAGGGCCCGGAGACGTTCGGCCAGCCGCCGGAGAAGGGGGCCGCTGCGCCCGACGCGGTAGGCGAGTTGGGCGGTCTCCGGCGGGTCGCAGCGGAGCCCGATGTCCGCCCAGGTGTGCGTCCAGGCCCGTTCTCCGTCTCGGACGGTGAGCGGCAGGTCGGGGAAGTCGGCTTGGAGGGTGACGGCGGCCTCGGCGACGGTCAGGCCGCCCAGGGGCACGCCGTAGACGGTGACGCCGGGGTAGATGCGGTCGGCGTAACGGCGGTCGAATCCCCACGCGGCCAGGCCGAGGCAGCCACAGAGGAGCGTCGTCAGGGCGATGACGACGAGGGCTGTTCGGAGACGGCGGCGCGGGCGGTGGGTGGGCATAGAGACCTCCACGGCATAAGATACCAATAACCGCGCTGATTGTCAAATTCGGTCTCCACGCTTCGGCTGCTCGCTCCCACGCTCCGGCGTGGGAGCAGGGCGGGCGTGTTGCGACGCGGAGCGTCTCTTCTGTGTTCCCACGCAGAGCGTGGGAACGAGGACGCGCCGGAGCGTGAGAACTAGCCTGTTGGCTGGCGACGGATAAATCCGCCGCCTGGGTTGCCCAGGCAACGGATTCATCCGCTGCCGCCAAATTGACGCGGAGCGTCTCTTCTGTGTTCCCACGCAGAGCGTGGGAACGAGGCGGGGGAGGCAGAGCGTGGGAACGAGGCGGGAGGCGCGGGAGTAAACAGGTGCGACGCACTCCGCAAAGTGCATCGCACCTGGTCGTCCACATAAAAGGCGGCGTGCCTGGGACCGCCGGGGCGGGGTCGGTCGGTCACCAGGCACTGCCATGTGGAAGTCTTGAACTGCGTTTTTTCCGTGTTATCTTGTTTTCGTTCAAGACGCCCACATTATACCCGAAACCCGATTTTTGTGGGTTTCACAAGCGTTACAGAAACGTTTCCGCGTTGTAACTTTGAGGCCGCCTCAACGCCGCCGGTCCCGCTTGTGCCGGTCGTCATCCTCCTCCCGAATCAGGGCCGAGAGGATGACGGTGACGACGCTGACGATGACCGCGCCCAGCAGGGCGTTCAGGAATCCGTCCACGTAGAAGCCCACGTGGAACCACCGGACGGCGATCAGCGAGGCCAGCCAGAGCGTGATCCCGTTGATGACGAGGGTGAACAGCCCCAGGGTGAGCAGGATGAGGGGGCAGGTAAGCAGTTTGAGGATCGGGCGCACGATGGCGTTGACCAACCCCAGGATGATCGCCATCACCGCGTATACCCCCCATCCCCCGCCGGAGACGTGGATGCCGGGCAGAAGCCAGGCGGCGGCGAAGAGCGAAAGGCCCGATATGGCCCAGCGCAGTAACAGTTTACTCATCGCAAATTCCTCCTTCGTGTGTTCAGTTTTTCCCCACGCGGACGGCCCGCCGGGGAATCTCCGCCAGCACGGGGAGCCCCAGTTGCTCCAGTTCGGACGACTCCCGAACGGCGGGGTCGAGGTAGTGCCACAGGAAGGCCAGGCCGACTCCGACGACGACGGCCAGCCCGATTTTGACCACCGGCCCCAGCAGTTGGTCCCGCAGGCCGGGCGGGAGCGGTCGCGGCGCGGGCGGGTCCAGCAGGCGGGCGGCGGGAGCGGCCCCTTGCAGTTGCGGGAAGTAGGCCGCGCCGTTGGTGGTCAGTTCGGCGGCGACGGCCTCGGCCAGCGGGACGATCTGCGCCGCGTCGGGCCAGGTGAGGTAGATGACGAGGATGGATTGGGCGTTGTCGCTGACAATCCCCCCCTGGATGGCCGGGGCCGGGATGTCCAGCCCCTCGGCGGCCAGCCGGTCGGAGACGGCCTGGGCGAACGCGCCGGTCACGGCCACGTCTGCCAGGCCGTTGGCGATGTACTCGGAGGCCAGCCAGGGGTAGTAACGGTCGTAGTCCGCGCTCGGCCCGACGGGGGCGGTGCCGGCGGCGAAGCGCATCACCACCTGGTAGGCGGTCGGCGGCGGGGTGTAGGCGGCGGCGAGGTAGACGGCCACGACGAGCACCGGGGCCGCCGTCAGCCACCAGCGGCGCAGGATGATTTTCCAGTAGGTGCGCAGTTCCATAGTTCCCTCCGGTCAGTGGACGGTTTGTAGGAAGGCGAGCAACGACCGCTCGAACACCGCTTTGTCGAAGCGCATGGCGTTGGCGCGGCAGTCGGCGGGGGAGACGGAGGCGGGGTCGAAGTCCCGCACGGCGGCGGCCAGTGATTCCGGCGTCGGCGCGTCGAAGAAGACCCCCGTCCGCCCCTCGATGACCGTGTCGAGCGCACCGGCGGCCCGGTAGGCGATGACCGGCCTCCCGGCGGCCTGGGCCTGCACCGGAGCGATGCCGAAATCCTCCGCGCCGGGCAGGATGTAGGCCCGACAGCGGGCGTAGAGGTCGGGCAGGTCGGCGTCCGGCACGCGGCCCAGGAAGGTAACGGTGGGCCCGGCCAGCGATTGCAGCCGCTCTCGGTCCCGCCCGTCGCCGGCGATGACCAAAGGCCGCCCCAGGAGGTTGAAGGCCCGTACCGCCAGGTCAATGCGCCGGTAGGGGACGAGACGGGAGACGATGAGGTAGTAGTCGTCATAGGTGGGGGAGGGCTGGAAGCGGTCGGTCGCCACCGGCGGGAAGATGACGACGGAATCCCGGTCGTAGTAACGCCGGATGCGCCGCTGTACCTCGTGAGAGATGGCGATGAAGTGGGTCACGCGCCGGGCGGCCCGGTAGTCCCAGCGGCGCAGGAGGGCGACCAGGGGGCGCAGGGCGCGTTTGAGCGCGGTCGGGAGCGACTCGCGGGCGGCGTAACGGTCGAACTCCCAGACGTACCGGGTGGGGGTCAGGCAGTAGCAGATGTGCGGCGTGTCGCCGGTGCGTATGCCGTGACAGAAGCCGGATTTGTTGCTCAGCACCAGGTCGTAGTCGGAAAGGTCGGTGGCGGCGAAGGCCAGCGGGTAGAGCGGCAGGTAGGGCTGGTGATGGCGGTGGATGCCGGGCAGGTAGTCCATCCAAGAGGTGCGGATGTCCCAGGCGCGGTAGGCGGGCGGCATTCCCGCCCGCCAGTAGATGGAGGTGTAGATCGGGGCGCGGGGGAAGAGCGAGACCAGGGTCTCTAACACGTCCTCCGCGCCACCGCGTTGATTGAGCCAGTCGTGAACCAGGGCGAGCATCATCCTACGGAGGCGGCGCGGTGGTCGGAGCGGAGAAGATCGCCAGCGGATCGCCATCGCCCAGGGCCCAGAAGGTGAGGTCGTTCCACAGGCTGGCGGAGTTGAACGTCATCATGACCGTCCAGGTGGTCCCGTTCTCCTCTCCCCCGACGACGTGGGAGGAACTGGCCTCGACGCCGTTGCCGGACATGCCGCTGGCGGGCACGGTCAGTTCCTGAATCGGGGTGTGAAGTACGATGGTGTCGCCGCCACCGGTGAAGTCCGCGTCGAAGTTGTGCTGCTCGAAGGTGGTGACGCCGGTCGGGAGGTAGGGGTACAGGCCGGGGCGCTGGGCGACGGTGGAGGGCATTGGGAACGTCCAGGAGTAGGCGAAGATGCGGCTTTCCGGCGGCAGGGTGTTGCTCGTCGGAGAGGTGCTCAGGATGGCGTTGTAGAAGTTGCCGTCGTCGCCGGAAAGGCCCTGCACCACCAGTTTGAAGACGCTCCGCCCGTTGATTAACTCGCCGTCCGCGGCATGGTAGGGCCCCAGGACGAGGGCCCAGTTGTCGTCGTAGGCCGGGTCGTCGGCGATGAAGGTCTGCGTCAGTTGGGTGCCGGAGTTGATTCGGGTGGCGTCGGGATGGGGGTCGCGGGCCCCGGTGTAGGCATATTCGCCGCCGAACAGGGCGTAGCGGATGGAGGTGTCGGGGGCGTCGTACAACTCGTCCAACGTGCCGCCAGTGTTGGCGTCGAAGACTCTGAGGTACAGGTCGCCGGAGTACCAGTCGGGGAGGTCGAAGAAGATCAGTTGCACGTGGTCGTCGTCCCCGGAGGTGGTGGAGGCGTCCGTGCCGAAGACGGACAGGTAGCCCTGTTCGAGGGTCGTGTCCTGGGAGACGGGGCTGAGGGCGGTGTAGGCCGCCGACAGGGTATCCGATTGCCCGTCTGGGTTGCGAACGGTGAGGGCGTAGACGCCGGGGGCGATGTGGGCCGGGACGGTGCCGGTCAGGGTGTCGGTGGTCGCCGCCGTGATGGTGATCAGGACGTTGGAGCCGAGAATCGCCGTCGGCAGGCCGGCGAAGTTCTGGCCGTGGATGACCACCGGCACCGGGGCGGTGTTCAGGCCGTGGTCGGGGACGATGCTGAGT
>JALWUZ010000525.1 GCA_027079895.1 Anaerolineae bacterium | reverse complement strand
CGACGACCTCTTCCACCCAGTCCGGGGCGGCCTCGGTGTCGTTGTTGAGGAGGATGACCACCGCGCCCTGGGCGGCCCGCATACCGGCGTTGCAGGCCCCGGCGAAGCCCCGGTTCTCGCCCAGGGGGAGCACCCGCGCCCAGGGGTAGTCGCGGGCCAGGAGAGCCAGGGAGTCGTCGTTGGAGCCGTTGTCGGCGACGATGACCTCGAGGCGGGGGTAGGTCTGGCGGCGCAGGCTGTCCAGGCAGGCGGGGAGGTGTCGGGCGCCGTTCCAATTGGGGATGACGACGCTGACCGGGGGACGCTCACTCATCGAAAAGGTGCAGAAATTCCGCCACCGCCTCCTCCCAGGGGCGCAACACGATGCCCAGCGCGGCGGCGGCGGTGTTGGCGAGGGGGGCGAAGCGCGGCGGCGTCGAGGCACGCTCGAAATCGTCCAGGCTGATCGGCTCGACGGGGATGTGTCCCCGCCCGGCCAGTTCCAGCACCCGGCGGACGTACTCGTAGCGGGAGCAGTGGCCGGCGTTGACCAGGTGATAGACGCCGTAGGCTCCGGTCTGAATCAAGTCCGCCAGGGCCCGCGCCAGGTCGAGGGCGTAGGTGGGATTGCCCACCTCGTCGCCGACCACCCGCAGCCGCCCGCGCTCCTCCGCCAGTTGGACGATGCGGTGGGGGTTGGAGAAGTTCCGTCCGCCGGGGGCGTAGAGCCAGGCGGTGCGGACGATGTAGAAGCGGGTCAGCAAGTGGCGCACGTACCACTCTCCGGCCGCCTTCGACCGGGCGTAGGGGTTGATGGGGTGCGGGTCGTCCCACTCCCGATACGGCTCCGTCGCCGCGCCGTCGAAGACTTCGTTGGTGCTGATGTAGACCATCTCCGCGCCGACGGAGGCGCAGGCCAGGGCGACGTACTGCGTCCCCAGGGCGTTGACCAGGTAGGCCCGGTCGGGGTCGCGGGCGCAGCCGTCCACGTTCGTCCAGGCGGCGCCGTGAATCACCACGTCGGGGGAGAAGGCGGTGATGGCGGCCCGGATGTTCTCGCGGTCGGTGATGTCCACCTCCGGCAGGTCGCCGCCGGAGACGGTGTGTGCTTTCAACTGTTCGTGGAGGGCACGGCCGAGTTGGCCTTTGTCTCCGGTGATGAAAACGCGCATGTGCTTTATCCTTGCTGTGGGGGCAGACACGCGGGTCTGCCCCCACAGTGTGGCAAGGGCGACCGGCCACGGCCGCCCCTAACTGGGTCACTCCTGGAGTTCCTCGATGCTCATCCCGGAGGCCTGCAACACCTGCCGGAAGGGGTCGTAGAAACTGTCGTCATGTTTTTCGAGTCCGGCCCACTGGTAAGCGGTGTCCAGGGCCTCCTTTCCCTCATCGGTCTCGGCGATCGCCAGCAGGCCGTTGACGATTTTGTCCTTCAGTTCCTGCGGCATGGAGGGGACGAACTGAACGCCGTCGTTGGGGATGTCCGCCGTCACCTCGATGACGACGACTTTCTCCATCACGTCGGGGTGGTCGTCCTCGATGCGGGCGCGGGCGTCCACGTAGGTGGCTCCGGCGTCGCAGTCCCCGTTGTAGACGGCGGCGACGACGGCGTCATGGCTGCCCGCGTCCACGATCTCGGCCAGGTCGGTCTCCGGGTTGATTCCGGCGGCCCGCATGGTCAGGTTGGGGATGATCCACCCGCTGGTGGATAGGGGGTCGGGGCGGCAGAAGGTCTTGCCGGCCAGGTCGGAGATGGAGTTGATGCCGCTGTCGGCGCGGACGATGATCTGGCCGTTGTAGGTCGAACTGCCGTACCGGACGGAGACGAGGGCGGCTTCGGCGCAGCCGCGGTCGGCGGCCAGGACGTAGGCGAAGGTCGCCAGGGAGCCCATCTGGGCCTCCGGCGGGTCGCTGCACATCGCCTCGATGACCCCGGCGTACTCGGTGGCGACGTTGGTCTTGAAGTACAGGCCGGTCTCGTCGTGGAGCAGGTCGGCCACCTGCTGGGCCCCGCTTGCCACCCGCTCCATCTCACCCGACGGGACAAAAGACCAGACGATGGGGTTCTCCTCGGAACCCAGTTCCGGGGCCTTCTTGCCGCAGGCCGTCAGCGCGGCCAAAGCCAGCAGGCCCACCGCCACCACAAGCAACACACGTTTCAGATTCATTTGGCTCCTCCTGTCTAAATTTGATGGGCAGTCCCACGCTATGCGCGGCTGCCTCTGACAACACGGGGGCAATTTTAGTGTACAAGGTGGGGAATGTCAAATTCCCGCTGCGTCGTGAAAGGGGCAGGCGATGGCAGTGCCATCGCCTACCCAACGCCACCCAACGGCGAATGCAACGGTTCAATCGCCAGGGTACCCCAAGTGTCGTGGCCATCGGGGGAGGACGCGCCTTCAGAAATTTTTAGGAAATTTGTCACTAATTACTAGTGTCATTAGCCACTTTTTTACCTACCCGATTTGTGCTATTATTACGCGCGAGGTGGATGGTTCACCCATTTCACCTCTCCTCCTTTCCTTGGCCGTGGGCCCCCTGGGACTCCCAGGGGGCCTTGGTCGTTCATGTCCGCAAATCGAGCCGCATTTGCACCAGCCGCCGCTGCTCCCGAAACCCCACTTCCCGCAAGGCGGCGAGCAGCGGTTCGGACGGGGCGGGTACTTCCGTCACCAGCATCCTCCGCTGGGCGGCGGAGGGACGCGCACCAAGCCCTTGACGCACCAGGGCCCGCTCCCACCGTCCGCGCTGGGCCGGGGCGACCAGCACCTCCAGGCGGGCCGGGCGGTCGCCGTACCAGTTGTAGAGCAAGCGCACCGCCCCGCGCACCTGTCCCCCCTCCTCCGCAATCCACCAGTGCTCCCGCCGACCGTAGAGCAGCAGGTCCAGCATACGCTCGAAGTCGAGCCGGTATTCGTCGCGGGTCAGTTCCAGGAGGGAGCGTTGCGGCTCCGGCACGACGGCCTGTACCAGCGTGAACAGGGCCGGGCCGTCGCCGGGACGGGCCCGCCGCAGTTGACCATCCGGCGGCGGGGGCGGCCCCGGCGGGCGAAGCAGGTGCGCCGTCTCGCCGTGAGCCTGGAAGCCGAAGTGCTCGTACAGCGTCCGCGCCACCAGGTTGTCGGTTCTGACTTCCAGGCCGACCCAGTGGCCGTTGAGGGAGACCACCAGGTCAATCGCCGCCTGCACCAGGGCGCGGGCGATCCCCTGTCCCCGCCAGTCCGGGTGGACGGCGACGTTGCCGATGAAGAAGCCGCCCCATCCGGCCCGTGAACGTCGCAAGGAGACGTTGCCGACTATCCGCCCCCCGGCGACCCAGACGAAGCCCGGCGCGACCCGCGCGTCCCCATCCAGCAGGAACAGCAAGCGGAGCAGTCGCCGGCGGGCTAGGCGACGCATACGCGCCAGCGCGAGCCGCTCGTCGGGGTCCAGCGCGTCCCCAAAGGCGACCTCCACCAGGTCCAGCACCTGATGGGTGTCACGGTATGGGTCGAAGGGGCGCAGGCCGTCGTGGTGTCGCCCGCTGTGTCCGGTCGTCGTGGGCATCGGGGGCAATTATAACATTTTTGCTCCTCCGGCCAAAGTGGGGACGAGCGTTTTCCAGGGCTCAAAATTCTTACGCTTACGGTCAAAAGAGTAGGCGATGGCATTGCCATCGCCTACCCAGCGGCCAAAGTGAGGGCAGCGTTTTCTTGCCAACATCGCTTTTCCGGGTACAATAACCACCGTCGTTGCGTTCAACCACCAAATCAAAGGAGGTGTATCTTGCACATCGTAGTCTGTACCAAACATACGCCCGACACCGAGGCTAAGATGTCGGTGGACGAGGCGGGCAATGTCTCCTGGGGGGAATCTCCTCTCATCATCAACCCCTGGGACGAGTACGCCGTCGAGGAGGCCCTGCTCCTCCGTGAGGAGTACGGCGGCACCGTCACCGTCATCTCGATGGGGCCGGAGGAGGCGTTGGAGGCCCTGAAGCACGCCATCGCGATGGGGTGCGACGAGGCCATCCGCATCTGGGACGACGCCTGTGCCGACTCCGACACCCTCTCCACCAGTTACGTGCTGGCGAAGGCGATCGAGAAGATCGGCGACGTGGATCTGGTGCTCTTCGGCAAGTCGGCGATTGATACCCAGACCGGGCAGATTGGGCCGGCCGTCGCCCGGCGGCTGGGAATCCCCGCGCTGATGTACACCATCAAAATCGCCGACCTGGACCCAGACGGCAAGAGTATCACCGTCGAGCGGCTGTTGGAGGAGGGGCGACAGGTAGTCACCGCCCCACTGCCGGCAGCCGTCGGCACGACCAAGGGGATCAACGAGCCGCGCTACACGTCCTTCATCGGCATCCGCAAGGCGGCGCGGATGAAGTATCCCCATTGGACGCTGGCGGACATCGGCGCGGAGGAGGACAAGGTGGGCGCGTCGGGGGCCGCCGTGCGCTGGCCGCAGGTTATGCCGCCGCCGGCCCGCGAGGGTGAGGCGGAGATCATCGAGGCCGAGACGGTCGAGGAGGCAGCGGCCATCTTGGTCGAGAAACTGCTGGCCGAGAAGGTGATATAG
>JALWUZ010000524.1 GCA_027079895.1 Anaerolineae bacterium | reverse complement strand
GTTATTCTCCTAAAAATGATTTGTAAGATTATATCATATAAAATTTTGTTATACTAAAATAAAAAGGCAAAAGATGATTTTGATAGCAGGACCATGTGTTATAGAAAGTGAAGAGATAGTTTTTGAGATTGCAAGACAACTTAAAAAATATCATGAAGATAAGACTATTGAGTTTTACTTTAAAGCAAGTTTTGACAAAGCTAACAGAACCAGTCTTGATAGTTTTAGAGGTCCGGGTCTAAAAAAAGGTTTAAAGATTTTACAAAAGGTAAAAGATGAGTTTGGATATAAAATCCTAACTGATATTCATGAAAGCTATCAAGTTAAAGATGTTTCAAAAGTAGCTGATGTTTTACAAATTCCAGCTTTTTTATGTCGTCAAACTGATCTTTTAGTAGAAGCAGCAAAGAGTGATTGTATAGTAAATATAAAAAAAGGACAATTTTTAAATCCATCTGATATGAAGTATTCAGTTTTAAAAGTTTTAAAAACCAGAGGATTTGATGAGTATAGCTATGAGATTTCAAAAGAGGCAAAAGTATGGCTAACTGAGAGAGGAAGTAGTTTTGGATATGGAAACTTGGTGGTAGACATGAGAAGTTTAGTAATCATGAGAGATTTTGCACCAGTTATATTTGATGCAACTCACTCAGTGCAGATGCCAGGAAGTAAAGAGGGTAAAAGTGGTGGCAAAAGAGAGTTTGTTGCACCTCTCTCAAGAGCTGCTGCAGCTGTTGGAGTGGATGGTTTTTTCTTTGAAACTCATATCTCTCCAGACACTGCCCTAAGTGATGGACCAAATATGGTAGATTTAGAAGAGCTAGAGAGGATTATAAAAGATATTAAGAGGATTCAAAAAGCTATTTTATAGCTAAAATCCCCTCAAAGTTTAGGTATTTAAAAACACTCAATATATCAACAAACCCTGCTCTTTTTAACATATCTTTGTTTGCTTCACTAGAAAATGGCTCTAGTATACCCTTTAGGCTTCTTTGTTTTGAAACTATCTCATCTGCAGAGTAGCCATTTTTTAACTTATACTCCATATATAAAGTAGAAGTTATATCTTGAAATCTAGCATCATTTGCCCTTACCTTTTCAAACATGACAAATGCTCCACCCCATTCTAGTGAGTTATAAATCTTATCAATGAGATTTTGTCTAAATTTTGGATGGATAAACTGAG
>JALWUZ010000523.1 GCA_027079895.1 Anaerolineae bacterium | reverse complement strand
GGTGGGGACGTTGCCCGCCGCGACCGTCCAGGCCGTGGCCGATGCTGCGCTCCAGGGATGGCGCACCTCGGCGGAGGTTGCCCGCGCCCTCGGTCGAGAACAGGGGCGGTTCGAGCAGAGCATCTCCGGCGGCGATTACATGCTCTACGCCGTCAGTGTCGCGCCGCACGCCCTGCTTGCCATCGCCATCCAATTCGGCGTCATCGCCGCTCTCGACAGCCGGCGCAGGGGACTGGAGCCCCTCTCTTGGGCCGCGCTCCTCCTGGTCGCACTCCTCTCGGCCCTTCCGAGCAAGGCCCTGAGCACCCTCGCGCGACATGAGGCGTGGATCGGTGCCTCCATCTCCGACCCCGGGCTGGGTCGCCACCACCTGCGCGGCCGTGCCGCCCTCCAAGAGGAGCAGCAGCGCACCGCGGAGCTGCGCGACCTGGGCCGTTTCCTGCGCGAGAACGTCGACCCGAGTCTCTCGCTGCTCAGCCCCTGGAGCGGAGCACTCGGTTACCTGGCCGACCGCCCCGTCTTGGACCTCAGCGGGTGCCGCACGGGCTACGGACTCGACCTCATCACCTCCCTCGAACGAGCACCCGATCTGATCCTGCCCTGGCACCGGGATGGGGAGAGCCTGGTTCTGCCGCGCGGAGGGCTGGCCCCCATCGATCCGATCTGGCAGTGGCACCCTGGAGAGGCCTCCCCCGAGGAACGCCGCAGGGTGCAGGCCATCCTCGATGCCTATGAGCTGGTCACCCTTCCCGTCCCTAGCGAGCGCGATCCTCGACGGATCGGAGGAGAGACGATGCGTCTGCTCCGCCGCCGGTCACTCGAGTGTGAACCGCGCCTCGTGCTGGAGCGTGACTCGGATGGGTCCGCCGTCGTCGTGCGCGCCCTGCCCCCGCTCGGATCCTCGCGCGGGCCACAGCTCGTGCCCCTCCAACTCATCGCCCGGGACCCGCCCGGCGAACACTGGTCCGTCGATCCACGCGGCCACCTGCACTCCGGATCCGGCCCTCTAGCACGCTCTTCGATCGTCGTCGGACTGGAAGGGGATCGGGAGACCCAGCTCTTCCGCTTCACCCGGGTCGAGGCGCCGAACGGAGCGCCCCTGGTCGAGCTCCAAGCCACCCTCCTCAACCCCCGCCTGCGCCGACGCAACCCCCTCTCCGAAGCCTGCTCCAGTGTGCTCTTCGAACT
>JALWUZ010000522.1 GCA_027079895.1 Anaerolineae bacterium | reverse complement strand
GGGTATTCGCCCCGTGTTGAGGTTGCGGGAGGAGACGGGATGGGAGAACAAGGCAGCACTCGACAATCTGTTGGCGCGGTGATGGTCGTCGGCGGGGGAATCGCCGGGATACAGTCGTCGCTCGACTTGGCGGAGGCCGGTTACAAGGTCTATCTGGTCGAGAACAAGTCGGCCATCGGCGGCCACATGGCCCAGTTGGACAAGACTTTCCCCACCAACGATTGCGCGATGTGTATCGTCAGCCCCAAGTTGGTGGACGTGGGCCGCCATCGCAACGTCGAGGTGCTGGTGGATAGCGATGTGCTCAGCGTGCGCGGTACGGTGGGCGATTTCACCGTCCGAGTGCGCACCCGCCCCCGCTACATTGACCTCGATAAGTGTACCGGCTGCGGCGATTGCGCCAGCGTCTGCCCGGTGGTCATCCCCAATCATTTCGATGAGGGGCTGGCGGAGCAGCGGGCGGCTTACAAGTTGTATCCCCAGGCGGTGCCCAACGCCTACGCCATCGTCAAGCGCGGAGTCGCCCCCTGTCGGCACGCTTGTCCCGCCGAGCAGCGGGCGCAGGGGTATATCGCCCATATCCGCGAGGGGCGGTATGAGGAGGCGATGCGGGTTATCAAGGAGGATAACCCCTTCCCCGGCATTTGCGGCCGCATTTGCAATCACCGCTGCGAGGATGCCTGCAACCGGGGGAAACTGGACGAGCCGGTCAACATCCGTGCGCTGAAGCGGTTCGTCACCGACTGGGTGTACGCCCGCCCCCGGGTGCCGCCGAAGCCCGCCGAGCGGCGGTACGAGGAGCGGGTGGCGATCATCGGGGCGGGGCCGTGCGGCCTGACGGCGGCCCAGGATTTGCGCAAGTTGGGGTACGGGGTGACGGTCTTCGAGGCCCTGCCGGTCGCCGGGGGGATGTTGCGGGTCGGCGTGCCGGAGTATCGGCTGCCGGCGGAGGTCGTGGACCGCGAGGTGCAGGACATCGTTGACCTGGGGGTCGAACTGCGGCTCAACACGCGGGTGGATAATCTGGATGACGTGTTCGCCGAGGGGTTCGATGCGGTGCTCATCGCCGTCGGTGCGCACGAGGGGATTCGGCTGCCGATTCCGGGGGCCGATTTGGAGGGGGTGCTGCTCAACACCACTTTTCTGCGGGATGTGCGCCTGGGTCATCCGCCGTCGCTGGGGGAGCGG
>JALWUZ010000521.1 GCA_027079895.1 Anaerolineae bacterium | reverse complement strand
CGCTGCCTGGGCCTGAAACCACAACCGCCGAGAAAGGACACGCACATGACCCACTCCCTCTACACCAACTGCGACACCCCCATCGGGGAGGTGCGGGTGGCCGCCAGCGACAGCGGCGTCTGCGCGGTGGGGCTGGTGCGGGGCCACCCCGACAAACTGCTCGCCTGGCTCTCCAAACATATCGGCCCGGAGCACCGCTACGCCGAGAACGACCTCCTCATCCGGGCGGTCGCCCAGTTGCAGGAGTATTTCTCCGGGGAGCGGCAGGAGTTCGACATCCCCCTCGACCGGCGCGGGACGCCGTTCCAGCAGCGGGTGTGGGACGAGGTCGCCCGCGTCCCCTACGGCACCGTCGTCTCCTACGGCGAGATCGCCGCCCGCATCGGCCGCCCGCTGGCGGCCAGGGCGGTCGGCGGGGCGATGCGGGCCAATCCAATCCCCATCTTCATCCCCTGCCACCGCGTCGTGGGGGCGGACGGGACGCTGGGTGGCTACGGCGCGGGACTGGACATCAAGGCGGCCCTGCTCCGCCTGGAAAACGCGCTCCCAACGTGAACATCCATCGGAGGTGACATCCTTGACCCAAGAGAAAATCATCCGGCTGGCCCACGGGGCCGGGGGGCGGATGATGAACGACCTCATCCGCGACCTCTTCGCCCCTCCCTTCGACAACCCCTACCTCCGCCAGATGGCGGACGCGACCGTCCTCCACCTCGCGCCCGGCGACGGACGGCTGGCGATCTCCACCGACTCCTTCACCGTCCGCCCGCTCTTCTTCCCCGGCGGGGACATCGGCTCGCTGGCCGTCCACGGCACCGTCAACGACGTGGCGATGAGCGGCGCCCGCCCCCTCTGGCTCACCGTCGGCTTCATCCTCGAAGAGGGCTTAGAGATGGAGACGTTGGCGCGGGTGGTGCGCTCGATGGCGGAGTCGGCCCGCGCCGCCGGGGTTCAAATCGTGGCCGGAGATACGAAGGTAGTCGAGCAGGGGCACGGCGACGGCATCTACATCAACACCACCGGCGTTGGGGTGGTGCCGCCGGGGCGGGAGATCGGCCCGCGGCGGATTCGGCCCGGCGACCGGGTGCTGGTCAGCGGGCCGCTGGGCGACCACGGCATCGCCGTCCTTAGCCGCCGGGAGGGGCTGGAGTTCGAGACCGACCTGCTCTCCGACAGCGCACCGTTGAACGGC
>JALWUZ010000520.1 GCA_027079895.1 Anaerolineae bacterium | reverse complement strand
GACGGGCGGCTCGACCTGGCGGTGGGCGACTCGCCGGTCAGAATCTACGGCTACCTGGCGGCGAGCAACGTCTTCACGCCGTTGGCCTGCGCCCGCTCGCTGCCGCTCAATCGGGGGCAGGTGTGGAGTCTGCGAGGGGTAGATGTCTCCAATCAGGGGGATATGCAACTGGCGCTGAGCAACCGGGACGGTTCGAGCCACCTCTTTACCACCGTCTCCCCGCGCCTGAAACGGACGGTCACGCCCGCCGGGATGGCCCAGGCCGGGAGCGTCGCCTGGGGGGATGAGGACGGCGACGGCTACCTCGACCTGCTGCTGGGCGCGCCGCCGGTCGAGTCCAACAGCGGCCTGTTCCTCAACCGGAACGGGGAGTTCGACACGGCCCGCACCTTCCGGCACAGCGGCTACGGCCCGCACGCCGTCGCCTTCGGCGATGTGACCGGGGATGGACGGCTGGATGTCGCCATCGGCACGCCGACCGACTTGCAGGTCTACTACAACGGCAATTACGACGGCGCACCGGATTGGCGTCACGCCAGCGCGAGCATCGTCCGCGCCCTGGCGTGGGGGGACACGGACGACGACGGCCATCTCGACCTCCTGGTCGGCCTGGACGACGGCACCGTCGCGCTCTACGTCAACGCGGGGGATGAGTTGGCCTCCACGCCGGCCTTCACCGTCGCCGTCGGCCATGCGGTGCGGGCGGTGGCCTGGGGGGATTTCGACAACGACTACTACCTCGATTTCGCCGTCGGCGTGGACGGCGGCCCGGTGCGGGTGTACCGCAATCGGGGGGACGGCGGCTTCAGCCTGGTCTGGGAATCCCCCGACCAGTTGCCGACCCGCGCCCTCGCCTGGGGGGATTACGACGGGGACGGCGACCTCGACCTGGCCGTCGGCAACTACGGGGAGCGGGACCAGGTATGGCAGAACGGGGGCGGCGCGTTCCCCTCCCAGCCGGTGTGGACCTCCGACGAGGCGGACGAGACGACCTCCCTGGCGTGGGGGGATTGGGACTCCGACGGCGACCTCGACTTGGCCGTCGGGCGGGACGAGCAGCCGGACGTGGTCTACGCCAACCTGGGCTCGCCGCCCGACGCGCCCAACCTGGCCCCCCTGTGGCTCTCTGCCGAAAGTCAGGCGACGACGGGGGTCGCCTGGGGGGACCGGGACGGGGCGGTCGCTTATACACAT
>JALWUZ010000519.1 GCA_027079895.1 Anaerolineae bacterium | reverse complement strand
TTTCTGACCAACGCGCAATTCGCGGTGCGGGCGTCAGAACGCCGGGTAGGCGATGGCACTGCCATCGCTTACCCGAACTTCGAAAAGCCCAACGGGGGCTTACCCGTGCAACGCGATTCTGTAGATGTTCAGCAAGTGCCGCCCGGCCCGTTCCCAGGAGAAGTGCCGTGCCGCCCGGCGGCGCAGTTTCTCCCCCAGTTCCCGCCGCCACTCCGGGGACTGCGCCAGGCTGAGGATGGCATCGGCCAGCGAGACCGGGTCGCCGGTGCGCTTGGCGTAGACTCCCAGCATGCCCAGGTACTCCCGGCTCACCGGCGTGTCGAACGTCACCGTCGGGAGGGACATCGCCATGTAGTTCAGGATTTTCCCCGCCCCCTCGGTGGCGGAAAGTTTCGGGGCGATGGCGATCTCGCCCAGCGCGAGGTGGGCCGGGGCCTCCTCATAGCGCACCTTCCCGGTGAACGTCACCCGGTCGGCGACCCCCAACTCCTGCGCCATCCGGCGGTAATGTGCCACGCCGGGGAAGCCCATAATCAGGAAATGGACGTTGGCATGGCACTGTTTGAGGATCCGGGCCGCCCGCAGCAGGTGCGGCGTGCCCTGGTAGTCGGCCAGCAGCCCCAGGTAGACGACGAGGAGCCGTCCGGCGGGGATGCCCAGCGCGGCCCGGCGGGCGGCGACCGCGTCGGCGGGGAGCACGTCGGGGCGGAAGAAGTCCAGGTTGACGCAGTCCGGCAGGGGGTAGACGCGGGCGCCGGGACCGAGGTCTTTTTCCAGCCGATAGGCGGTCTGCTGGGTGCTGGTGACGATCACGTCCGGCAGCAGTGAGATGCGCCGTTCCAGCAGGCGGGCCCAGCGGTACCAGCGGCCCTCAGGGTCGAGGAAGTGATGATCCACCATCTCACCGGTCAGGCTCCCCTGGAAGTCGGCGACCAGCGGCACGCGCAGCAGGCGGCTCAGGAAGTAGCCGATGAGGGCTCCTTCGTGCAGGTGGCCGTGAACGATGTCGAACCGGCGGCGGAGGACGGTCGTAAGCCCCGTCCAGCCCAGGAAGATGTCGAAAGCGATTTTGTGCAGCGACGAGCCGACCTCGTAGTCGGCCCGCCAGGGGGTAGGCCGGGTGCGGATGATCTCCAGGTCGGGCAGGTCGCGCCCCAGGTAGTAGGTGACGAGCGTCACACGATGGCCGTGCTTCTGCAACACCCGCGCCTCCTCCAAAATGCGCACGTGACAGCCGTAATCGAGGAAGAAGGAGGTGGGGGCGACCATTAAGACGCGCATCGTCGGGGCGAGACTCTATCAGCGGGATTTGTAGTCGGGCGGCTCGGTGAAGAACAACTGGCGCAGTTGGCGGCCGGAGGAGGGGACGGAACTCAAATCCACCCGCCGCTCCTGCATCCACAGGCCGTGTTCACGCTCTTCCAGCCAGCGGGCCCGGCCGGCGAGGGCGGAGAGGAACATTTCCTCCAAAGCGTCCCGGTCCTCGACTGCCAGCAAATCCCGCATCCGCCTGAGCACCCGGACGAGGTGCTCCAGTTGCAAGATGACGCGCTCGCGGTTGAGGAAGAGCGCGGTCAGCCGGTCGTGGAGCGTCTCGGCGGCGAGGTCGGTCATAGAGAGGAGCGGCTCCCCGGCGAAGCGGCGCATATCCACCGCCGAAGGCCCGCTGACGGTCGCGCGGAGCAGGGCGACGATCAGCAAATCCGGCAGGGCGGAGACTCCGGCCTGAATGCCGTCGTGCTCGGTGATGTCCATAAAGAAAGGGACGGCTCCCAGGGCGGAGGCCAGGCGGGAGAAGATGTCAATCACCCGTTCCGGCGTGCCGGGGGTTGGGAAGAGGCAGTAGAGGGCGGACTGGAGCAGGTCGGCGTGGGCGGTGGAGATGTCGTCCGGCGGCGCGTCCGCCCCGGCGGTGGCCGGGTTGAGGATGATGTGGCCGCCGATGAAGGAGACGGTGGGCGGCAGGGAGGCCCGCGCCCACTCCCACGTCGGCGATTGGAGGCTGGCGAGGTCGGTCACCAGGCAGTCCGGCGGGAGGTGGGGCGCGATGGCGGCGAACACCTCTCGCAAGTCGTCCAGCGGCAGGGCGACGATCACCAGGTCGGCCTCCCGGCAGGCTTTCTCCGGCGAGCGCGTCACCCGGTCGAGGGCGCCCAGCGAGCGGGCGCGGTTGGCCCGCGAGCGGTCGGGGTCGAAGCCGACGATGGTCGGCGGCTGCGGCTGGGCCTTCAGTCCCAGCGCGAGCGAGGTGCTGATGCGGTCGAGGCCCAGAAGGGCGACTTTCTCTATGCTCATCGAATCCCTTTCCTGTCTGGTCTGTTCGTGGACATCCCTAGCGGCGGGCGGCCAGTTTCCCCGCCAGCGCGAGGTCGTCCGGGCCGGTGGGGGCGTCGCCGGGGCCTCGTACCCAGGTGACGCGGTGCCGTCGGGCCTCGGCCAGCAACTCCTCCCACAACTCGCGGTTGGCGACCGGACGGCCATCCTTCGTCAGCCAGCCCCGCGCCTGCCAGGCGGCGGCCCAGCGGGCCCCGCCGTTGACCAGGTATCCGGCGTCGGAGTGGAGGATGACCCGATGCTGCCCGTCCAGGGCTCGCAGGGCCTCCGTCGCCCCCCGGATGAGCAGGGCGTTGACCGTGGCCGGCGCGGCGGTGCCGCTCAGTGGCCTGACCTGCAATCCATCGCGGAGCACCGCGCCCCAGCCGGACGCGCCCCGCCCAGACGCTTTGACGTACACCAACGCAGTGGGGAGGGAGTCCTCGGCGCCCTGGGTGGGGCTTTCCGCGGCCGGCTCCTGCGCCAGCCGCTGCCGGGCCGCGGTCGCCAGGCGGTCGGCCAGTTCGTTGAGCGGGTGGCCGTCGTGTCCGCGCAGCCAGTGCCAGGTGACGCGGTGCATTCGGGCCAGGCGGTGGAGCGTCCGCCACATGGCGCGGTTCTTGACCGGATGGCCATCCCTGGTCAGCCAGTCGTTCCGCTCCCAGAGGGGTATGTAGCGGGTGATGCCCTCTTGGAGGTAGCGGGAGTCGGTGTACAGGTCTACCCGGCAGGGGCCCAGGAGTCCTTGCAGGAGGGAGAGGGCAGCGGCGGCGGCCTGGAGTTCCATGCGGTTGTTGGTCGTGGCGGGGTCGTTGCCGCTGAGCCGCCATTCCCGCCCCGCGTGGCGGATGACCGCTCCCCAGCCGCCGGGGCCGGGGTTGGGGTCGCACCCGCCGTCGGTGTAGATTTCCACGTGAGGGATGTCGTCCATCGGCGATCTTTCCGGTCGAGATGGGAGGAGTATAACACAAACCGGACGAGTGCGCCATGTCGCAGCGGGCCAGAGGACGACGGTGCTGTGGTAACAGGCATTTGACTTTTTGCGTCCGATGAGTATCATAAACGCAGGTGCAAGGGCACTCCGTGCCGGACGGTTCGCTTTCACAAGTGAGTTTAAGGAGGTAACGATGGCAGCGTATGATTTTCAACTTTTACTCAAGCACATGCTCGAACACGGCGTAGCGTGGGCCCCCGACCAGGAGATCGTCTACCGAGATAAGGTGCGTTACACCTACACGGAGATGTACAACCGGGTTCTCCGCCTGGGAGCGGCCCTGCAACACCTGGGCGTCGAGGAAGGGACGAAGATCGGCGTCATCGAGTGGGACAGTCACCGCTACTTGGAGATGTATTTCGGCATCCCCGGCATCGGTGCCGTCCTCCACACCATCAACCCGTTGCTCTCCCCGGACAACCTGATTTACACGATGGTGCATGCCGAGGACGAGGTGCTCATTTTCAACGAAAGTTTCCTCCCGCTGATCGAGAAGGCCAAGCCGCGCCTGCCCTTCGTCAAAAAATACATCTTGATTACCGACCAGGAGGAGAAGCCGGACATCAAGTGGGTGGACGCCGAGTACGAGGAGTTCATCGCCAGCGTCGCCCCGCTGAGCGGCCTGCCCGACCTGGACGAGAATACCCAGGCGACGCTGGCCTACACCACCGGCACGACCGGCAAGCCGAAGGGCGTCTACTTCTCCCAACGGCAGTTGACCCTGCACGGCATCGTCGGGGGGCTGGGGATTGGCGTGCTGGGGGGCGAGACCGGCCTGACCAAGCACGACGTGTACATGCCGCTGACGCCGATGTTCCACGTCCACGCCTGGGGGGTGCCCTACGTCACCACGATGTTGGGGCTCAAGCAAGTCTACCCCGGCCGCTACGAGCCGGAGATGCTCCTGCGGCTGATTCTGGGGGAGAAAGTGACCTTCAGCCACTGCGTCCCCACCATCTTGCAGATGATCGTCACCGCGCCGGGCATCGAGAAGTTCGACTTGAGCGGCTGGAAGGTGGTCATCGGCGGGGCGCGGCTCACCAAAGGGCTGGCGATGTCCGCCAAGAAACTGGGCATCCACGTCTCGGCGGGGTACGGCATGTCGGAAACCTGCCCCATCCTCACGCTCGCCAACCTCAAGCCGTTTATGGAGAAGGAATGGGACGAGGACAAACAGATGGATTGGGCCATCAAGACCGGCTTCCCGATTCCCTTCGTCCAACTGCGGGTGATCGCGCCCGACGGCAATGATGTGGCCCACGACGG
>JALWUZ010000518.1 GCA_027079895.1 Anaerolineae bacterium | reverse complement strand
CCAGTCGAGCACGTTGACGGTCAGCACGGGGAAGGAGATCTGCAACGGCAAGTCCGACTCCCGCAGGTCGAAGGTGAGCACCGCCAGCCGCCCCTCCGGTCGCTCGGCGACGAAGAGGAGCGGCCCACCGGCGGCCCGCACCAGCACCCGCGCCCCCGGCGGCTGAGGCAGGTCGTAGGCCCGCAGGATGTGGACGGTGTCCCAGTCCACGTACCGCAGGAGGGGGTCGTCGGCCACCTCGACCGGAGCGGTGGCGGTGAAGACCGTCCCCGCGCCGCCCCAGTCCGCCACCGCCGCCGGCCCGATGAGCCACAGGTTGCCGGCCGGGAGCGTCCCGGTGACGGGCCCGTCGTAGACGTACAGGTCGTACCCCTCCGTCGGCGGCTGCTGGGAGATGGGGACGCGGGTCAAGTCTATCTCCGGCAGGAGGCCCAGGGCCCGCTCCAGGAAGAGGTTGCCCGGCGAGAGGAGCAGTACCCGCCGGGAGGCCGTCCCGCCGTGAACGGCCCAGGCGGTGTCGTCGAGGGGGAGGGCGTCGGGGGTGGAGAAGGCGGCCCGCAGGACGTGGAGGTCGTAGGGCAGGTCGTCGAGGGTCAGGCCCACGCCGGAGTGGGGCGGGAGGGGGACGCGCCGGGCGTCGAAGAGGGTGTCGTCGGCGTGGAACTCGACCAGGGGGACGACCGGCGCGTCGCCGTTGTTGACCAGGCGGACGAACGCCTGGACTCCGTCCGGGCCGTCCCGCACCGTCAAGGCGGTGATGGCGCGGTTGTCGCTGCCGCCGCCCACCGTCAGCAGGTGAACCTCCCCCGGCAGCGCGGGCAGCGACTCCGGCAGTGCGCCGTCGGAGATAATGACGGTCTTCAGGTCGCCGCCGGGCTGTCCCGTCGCCAACGCGCCGGCCGCCTCCCAGTCGGCGGGGCCGTCGGTCGGGAGGGCGTCGTCCAGGGCGCGGCGGAGGAGGGCGCGGTCGTCGGTGGCGGAGGCCAGGATCTGCGGCTGCGGCCCGACGGCGATCAGGGTGGCCGTGTCGCCCGCGCCCAGCCCGGCGACGATCTCCCGCGCCAGGCGGCGGGCCGCGTCGAAACGGGTGGGGGAGACGTCGTCCGCCTGCATGCTGGCGGAGGCGTCCAGGAGGATGAGCACGTTTCCCCCGGCCACCGTCGGGGTGGGGATGAAGGGCCGCGCCAGGGCCAGCGTCAACAGGGCCAGGGCGAGCAGTTGGAGGAGCATCAGCAGGTTGCGCCGGAGACGCTGCCAGGGGGCGTTCGCCTCGCGGTCTCGCATCAGCCGCTGCCAGAGCATGGTGCTGGAGACGAGCACGTCCCGCCGCCGCAGTTTGAGCATGTAGAGCAGGACGATGGGGAGCCCCAGGAGGCCGAGGAGCAGTGCGAGAGGGTTCAAGAAGCCCATCGGTCAGTCACCCAGCAGCCCTTTCAACTCGAACAGGCGGTCGCGCAACAGGGCCGCCTTCTCGAATTCCAGTTCCTGGGCGGCGGCCTTCATCTCCCGTTCCAATTCCCGAATCAGGCGGGCCAGTTCCTCGTCGGAGAGGGCGGCCAGGGAGACGCCCTCTTCCTCCGGGCGGGCCTGGGTCTCGGCCCGCACCCGGTCGGTGAGGTCGCGCACCGCCTTGACGATCGAGGCGGGGACGATGCCGTGTTTTTCGTTGTAGGCGATCTGCACCTTCCGCCGCCGTTCGGTCTCGTCAATCGCCCGCTGCATGGAATCGGTCACGCGGTCGGCGTACATAATCGCCGTCCCGTTGACGTGCCGCGCCGCCCGCCCGATGGTCTGAATCAAGGCCGTCTCCGAGCGCAGAAAGCCCTCTTTGTCGGCGTCCAGAATCGCCACCAGGCTGACCTCCGGCAGGTCGAGCCCTTCCCGCAGGAGGTTGATGCCCACCACCACGTCGTACTCCCCCAGCCGCAGGTCGCGCAGAATCTCCACGCGCTCCAGCGTCTGGACCTCGCTGTGGAGGTAGTGGACTTTGATGCCCAGTTCCGCCAGATAGTCCGCCAGGTCTTCCGCCATGCGTTTGGTGAGCGTCGTCACCAGGACACGCTCGCCGCGGGCGACCCGCTCTTTGATCTGCCCCACCAGGTCGTCCACCTGTCCCTTCACCGGCTTGACGATGATCTGCGGGTCAACGATTCCGGTCGGTCTGATGATCTGGTCTACCACCTGGCGGCTTTTCTCCAGTTCGTAGGGGCCGGGGGTGGCGGAGGTGTAGATGACCTGGTTGATGTGCTCCTCGAACTCCTCGAAGGTCAGCGGGCGGTTGTCGAGGGCGGACGGGAGCCGGAAGCCGTACTCGATGAGGGTCTGCTTGCGGCTGCGGTCGCCTCGGTACATGCCGCGCACCTGGGGGATGGTCATGTGGGATTCGTCCACCACCAGCAGGTAATCGGCGGGGAAGTAGTCCATCAGCGTCCAGGGGGGCGACCCCGGCGGGCGTTGTTGCAGGTGGCGGGAGTAGTTCTCGATGCCGGAGCAGTAGCCGATCTCCTTGATCATCTCGATGTCGTAGCGGGTGCGCTGCTCCAGCCGCTGGGCTTCGACCAGTTTCCCCTGGGAGCGCAGTTCTGCGACCCGCTCCTTCAGTTCGGCCTCGATGTCGGCGAGGGCCTTGTCCCGCTGCTCCTCCGGCAGGATGAAGTGTTTGGCAGGGAAGATTTTGACGGTCTCCAACTCGGCCAGCGCGTGGCCGGTGAGGGGGTCAATTTCGGTGATACGCTCCACCTCGTCCCCCCAGAAGCCGATGCGGTAGGCGGTCTCGCCGGAGGCGGGGACGATTTCCAGCGTGTCGCCGCGCACGCGGAAGACGCCGCGCCGCAGTTCCAGGTCATTCCGCTCGTAGTGGATGCTGACCAGGTGGCGCAAGATGGTGTCGCGGCGGTACCGCTCCCCGCGCTTCAGTTCCAGCACCACGCGGCCCCACTCCTGGGGGTCGCCGATGGCGTAGATGCAGGAGACGGAGGCGACGATGATCACGTCGCGGCGGGAGAAGAGGGCGGTGGTGGCGGCCAGCCGGAGCCGCTGAATTTCCTCGTTGATGTCGGCGTCCTTCTCGATGTACAGGTCTTGCTGGACGATGTAGGCTTCCGGCTGGTAGTAATCGTAGTAGGAGACGAAGTACTCGACGGCGTTGTGGGGGAAGAAGTCGCGGAACTCGGCGTAGAGTTGGGCGGCGAGGGTCTTGTTGTGCGCCAGTACCAGGGTCGGCTTCTGCACCCGCTCGATGACCTGGGAGATGACGAAGGTCTTGCCGGTGCCGGTCGCCCCGCGCAGGGTCTGGTGTTTGTAGCCCTGCTCGAGGCCGCTGACCAGTTTTTCGACGGCCTCCGGCTGGTCGCCGGTGGGGCGGAAGTCGGAGACGAGTTGGAATTTCATCGCCGGGTGGCACTCCCATTCGGTGGTGGCTTGCTAACGGGGCAATTATACAACAGGGATGGGAGGGCACAACCGCATGGTGGGAAGCCGTCCGTCAGCCAGCGCGGTCGCGGGGTGGATAGGCGTGGAAGACGTAGGCCAGCAGCGCGTAGACCCCGGCTCCCAGCAACGCGCCGCCCCCGCCGACCACCAGCGGCGAAAAATCCCCCAAAAGAGCCTGCCAGATGACCAGCAGGACGCCCATCACCAGGGCAGCTAGGCCGCTCCGGGTCAGCGAGGCCGCCAGGAGCCGCCCTTCGAGCCCGCCCAGCCGACGGCGAATCAACCACAGCAGGGCGACCAGTTCCAACAGCGTGGCGAGGGAGTTCGCCAGGGCCAGCCCGGCGTGCGGCGGCCAGCCTCCGGCGCGGAAGAGGGTCGGCAGCGTCAGGCTCAGGGCGACGTTGAGCCCCATCGCTACCCCGCCGACGAGGACGGGGGTACAGGTGTCGTGGAGGGCGTAGAAGGCGCGGGTGATGATTTCCAGCCCGGAGTGGCCCATCAGCCCCAGGGCGTAGAAGGCCAACGCCCAGGCCACCGCCTCCGTCGAACTGTCGCCGAAGGCTCCGCGCTCGAAGAGCAACGCCACCAGCGGACGGCCCAGCACCAGCAATCCCACCGTCGCCGGGAGGCAGAGGGCGAAGACGGCCCGCAATGTCCGCGCCAACGTCGTGCGCATTTGGCCCCGCTCCCCTTTGGCGGCCTGGGCCGCGAAGGTGGGGAAGGCTGCCGTCCCTACCGCCTGGGCGAAGACCCCTTGAGGCAGCAACATCAACAGCCAGGCGTAGTTGATGGCGGAGACGGCCCCTTCGCCCATCCGGGAGGCCAGGCTGTTGTTGACGATGAAGTTCAACTGGGTGATGGCGGTGCCCAGCATGCGCGGGGCGAGGAGACGGCCCACCTCCCGCACGCCGGGGTCGGAAAGGCCCAGCGTGGGGACGTACCGCGCTCCGTACCGCAGCAGGCCCGGCACCTGCACCAGGAGATGGAGGAAAGCCCCGACGACGACGCCGACGGCCATGCCGCGCACGCCCAGGCGCGGTTTCAGCAGCCAGGCCCCGCCGATGATGGAGAGGTTGTAGACGGAGGGGGCCAGGGCGGGGAGGAGGAAATGCTGGTGGGCGTTCAACGCGCCCATCACAATGC
>JALWUZ010000517.1 GCA_027079895.1 Anaerolineae bacterium | reverse complement strand
CCGAACGCCACACCCCCGGCCACGCCAAACGGTACGCCGAACGCCACGCCAAACGCCACGCCAAACGTCACGCCAAACGGTACGCCCAACGCTATGCCCAACGCCAGGCCCACCCAATCCGGCGTTGTGCCGCTCAGGTAGGCGGCGGCCAGAGCAACAGGGACACCCAGCGCGAGCGCGAGCAGCAGTATCAGGCCGGGAGTCATCAGGTACAGGTTGCGGTAGGCCGGGACACGCCAGGTATGGAAAATCCCCAGGCCGGGGCCCCGGCGATACAGTTCCGGGTCAGCCTGGTAGAGGTAGCGTTTGAGGGCCGTAGGACGGAAGTAGATCCAGTAGGCGAGGAGGAGGTAGTGGCGGAGGTTCCAGGGGTTCAGGACGGGCGGGAGTTCGCCGGGGTAGGTGGGAAAGCGGGGCATGGTTCTCTCCTGTCGTTTCGCTCCTGCCGCCCCTCCCGCCGGTTCTCGGCCTGGGGGAGAGAGGGGCTGTGTGTGCCTTCTTCCTACATCGCCGCCCGCCGGACGTGGTCGTCGTACATCTCGGCGGCCAGATGCTGCAACCGTCCCGGGTGGCCGCCGCTTTCCGCCACCAGTCGCTCGATCTCCTCCGCCGTGAAGACCACCCCCGTCCCCCGCAGCCGCTCGCTCAGAAAGGCGCGGGCGACCGGCGGCGGGAACGGCCCCACCTCTAGCGGCTGGCAGAGCCCCGCCAGCGGGGAGTCCAGTTCCGGCGCGTCGGGGAAGATCTGCCCCAGGGGGGAGCGGCTGGCGACGATCAGGGTCAGCGGGGCGGAGGGGCCGTCGGCCAGGCCGCGCAATTGGCCGCGCACCTGTTTGGTGAACCCCTCCCAGGCCATCTTCTCCATCTCGTCCAGGGCCAGGATGTGGCGCCGTCCCCGCAGGGCCCGCGTCAGTTTGTATCCCCGCAACGGAGCCCCCAATTTCAGCGCGTCGCCGAGGGCCTCGTAGAACTCCTCCTCGTTCTCGACCCATTCCAGGCTCAGGTAGGAGAAAGTCTCCGGCGGGAGGTGCAGCCGCTCCGGGCCCAGGGGCTTGACGACCATCGCCAGGATGGAGGACTTGCCCACCTGCGCCTCCCCCACCAGGGAGATGCTGACCCCTTTGCTCAACCGGTCGAAGATCTTGTCCAGGAGACGCTCCCGGTCGAAGAAGAGGGCCGGGTCCTCGATGCGCCCGGTGTAGCCGAAGGGGTTGGGATGGACGGTCAGGGGGCGGACGTTGACCGCCGGAGGGCGCAGGTCGGCCAGAACGATGTCCCCCAACCCCTCGATGCGGGCGGTCGGCTCCTGGAGCAGGCCGCCGTGGGTGATGTTCCAGCGGCGCAGGCCGTCCAGCGTGTGGGTCTTCAGGTCGTCGGCGGTGACGAACCCCTTGCCGGCGCGGTCGGCCCGGCCGGAGAGCCCCTCCAGGAGGTAGTAGGTGAAGACGCCGTGCTCCTCCGCCTCCCACTCCTGGGCCCGCTGCTGGGCGGTCGAGGCGGCGAGGAGGACGAACCCCTCGGCCAGTTCGTAGGCGTGGCGGATGAACTCCGGGTCGGCCAGGTCGCGGCCCATCTCTACCCCGACGTGGCAGGCGTCGAGGGTCAGCACCAGGCGGCGGGCCCTGCTCTCCCGCATCATCCGCTCCACATCGTCCAGGAAGAGGGGGTAACGAGGGTTGTTGTGGAGGGGGTAGGAGCGCATCTCCCTGGTGACGAGGGCCGGCCGCCCGTCCACCAGCAGGCCGTGCCCGGCGAAGTGGACCCACAGCAGGTCGTCCTCCCCGGCGGTCTCGCAGAGGCGGCCCAACTCCCCCTCGAAGTTGTCACGGGTGGGGAGGAGCCGCTCCTCGGCGGCGCGGTCGTGGAGGGCGACGACGGTGTAGCCCAGGGCGGTCAGCCTTCTTTCCAGGGCGAGGACATCGTTGACGCAGAAGCGCAGGTCGGGGAAGGCGGGGTCAATGTACCGGTTGATGCCCACCAGCAACGCCCACCGGTTGCGGATTGGGCCGGTCGGTGGCCGGGCCGGACGGCGACGGGGCGGGGCCAGGGCGCGGCCGTCGGCGGGAGCGGAGGTGGCCGGTTCCATCTCTAATACGGATAGCAGGTCGTCGAGGCGGTCGGTGCGGCGCAGCAGGAGGATGAGTTCGCGTGCCTTGCCGCTCCGTCCTTCGCCGCGCAGATCGTCGAAGTCCACGTCCAGTTGCGCACAGAGGGTACGCAGTCCTTCCAGGTCGTACCGGGCCAGCAGGCGGGCGTGGATTTGGCCGAAATCGCTCATCGCAGGTTCCTTTCATCTCACGGAAACAGCCGCCGCGCCTTCACCTCCGCCACGGCGTCGGGGCGGAAGCGGTACAGTTTCGCCGGACGGCCCTCGCCCATGCGGTATTGGCCGGTCTCCTCGATGACCTCCGCGCTCAAAATCTTGCGCCGGAAGTTCCGTTTGTCCAGTTTCTCCCCCAGGATGACCTCGTAGGCGGCCTGCAACTCGCTGAGGGTGAACACCTCCGGCAGCAACTCGAACCCCACCGCCGTATATTCCAGTTTGTACCGGAGGCGTTGGAGGGCGTAGGCCAGGATGTCGGCGTGGTCGAAGGCCAGGGGGGGCAGGGCGTACATTGACCACCAGCGGGCCGCGGCGGCGTCGTCGCCGGCGCGGGGGCGGACGGTGTGGGCCGGGACGAGCGCGAAGTAGGCGATGGTGATGACCCAGCCGCGCGGGTCCCGTCCCGGCTCGCCGAAGGTGTAGAGTTGTTCCAGGTACACGTCCTCGACGCCGGTCTCCTCCCGCAGTTCCCGCAGCGCGGCCTCCTCCGGCGACTCGTGCATGTCAATGAAGCCGCCGGGGATGGCCCACATCCCCGCGAAGGGCGGATGTTTGCGTTTGATGAGCAGCACCCGCAGGTCATCGTCCTGCAAGGTGAAGATGACGACGTCCACCGTGACGGATGGGCGGGGGTAGTCCTCCAGTGCCATACGCGCCTCCTGTCGCCAGATGCTCGAAATTATACCCGCTGGGATGGCGGTGTCAAATTGAGGTTCCGGCGATTTGCTTTTTACCTATCCAATGGTACAATTCCGCCGTCCTCAACCGGAGGACAGGAGCCAGTATGGAATTTGAAGACTACATCCTCATCCTGCGGAAACGGTGGTGGATTATCGTCCTGGCGGTCGTGTTGACGGCCGGCAGCAGCCTCATCTTCGGCGCACTTCAGCACCCCTCGTACACCTCCACCGCCGAGATCATCATCGAGCCGGCCCGCGCCGACTGGGGGCTGGCTCAGTCGGCCAAGATGCTCCTGCGCACCTACATGACCGTCGCCGACTCCTACACCTGGGCGCAGGCGGTCATTGATGCCCTCCAACTGCCGATGACCCCCGAAGAACTGCGCAGCAACGCCCACTTCGCCGCCGAGGACGACCGGATGGTCATCAAACTGGAGGTGGAGGCTTACGACGGCGACCTGGCGAACGACATTGCCCGCACCTGGGCCGACCTCCTCGTCCAGTGGCGCGACCAGCAGAATCAGAAACAGCGCAAGGAAGATCGAGTCTACGCCACGCTGCGCGACCTGCCCCGCTACTCCCAGTCCTGGCCGCCGAGCGCGAAGGTGCTCCTGGCCGCCGGGCTGGTCTTCGGGCTGGTCGTCGCCGGGGCGGTGATTTTCTTCCTGGAATGGCTGGAGGCCGGAATCGTCAACACCCCCCAGGACCTGGAACGGCAACTCAACCTGACGGTGGTGGGAGCCATCCCCGCCGCCGACTGAAAGGGAGACGCTGATGACCGCACGACCGGATCTGATCACCCTGACCGACCCGCGCAGCGCGGCGGCGGAAGCCTACCGCACGCTGCGCACCAACTTGACCTTCGCCGCCCTCGACCGGCCGATCGAGACCCTGCTCGTGACCTCCGCTTCCCCCGACGAGGAGAAATCCGTCGTCATCGCCAACCTGGCGGTGACGATGGCCCAGGGGGAGCGGCGCACCATCTTGGTGGACGCCGACCTGCGCCGTCCGCGCCTCCACACCATCTTCGGCGTCTCCAACGAGCGGGGGCTGACGACGCTCATCGTCGAGGGGACGGCCCTGGACTCCCCCCCGCTGGTGGACGTGGGGGTGGAGAACCTGCACCTGGTTCCCAGCGGCCCCCTGCCCCCCAACCCGGCCGACATCCTCGGCTCGCGCAAGATGGAGCAGGTCATCGCGGCCCTCAAGTCCCAGGCCGACGTGGTCATCTTCGACGCGCCGCCGATCATCGCCGTGACCGACGGGGCCGTCCTGGGCACGAAGGTGGACGGCGTCCTGCTGGTCGTCAGCGCGGGCCGTACCCGCCGGGAGCACGTCCAGCGGGCGGTGGATATTTTGGAACGAGTCCATGTCCGCGTCGTGGGCGCGGTGCTGAACAACGCCCCGCGCGGCGTAGTCTTGGGAGGTTACTAGATGAAAGGATTGATTCTCAGCGGCGGCAAAGGAACCCGCCTCTACCCCCTCACCTTCACCAGCGCGAAGCAGTTGATCCCCGTCGCCAACAAGCCGGTGCTCTTCCGCGTCATCGAGTCCATTCGGGACGCCGGCATCACCGAAATCGGCATCGTCGTCGGGGACACCGCGCCGGACATCAAGGCCGCCGTCGGGCGCGGCGGGCGGTGGGGGGTCAAGATCACCTACATCCACCAGGAGCAGCCCCTCGGACTGGCGCACGCCGTCAAGGTGAGCCGCGATTTCCTCGGCGAAGACCGGTTCGTGATGTTCCTGGGCGACAACGTCATCCAGGGAGGCATCTCCCCCCTCATCGAGCAGTTCGCCGCCAGCGATTGGAACAGTCAGATCGTCCTGACGCGCGTCTCCCACCCGGAGCAGTACGGCGTCGCCGAACTGGACGACGAGGGGCGCATCGTGCGGCTCATCGAAAAGCCCAAGCATCCCCCCTCGGACCTGGCCCTGGTCGGCATCTACATGTTCGACCACAACATTCATACGGCGGTGAACAACATCACCCCCTCCTGGCGCGGCGAGTTGGAGATCACCGACGCCATTCAGTGGCTGGTGGAGAACGGCTACCAGGTCTACCCCTACATCCACCGGGGCTGGTGGATTGACACCGGGCGGCCCGGCGACATGCTGGAAGCGAACGGCCTGGTGCTGGAGGAGTTGGAGCCGTCCGTCGCCGGGTACATTGACCGGGATTCCGAGGTGGACGGGCGGGTGACGGTGGAGAAGGGGGCCGAGATCATCAACAGCGTCGTCCGCGGCCCGACGATCATCGGCGAGCGCACCCGCATCGTCAACTCCTACGTCGGGCCGTTCACCTCGATCTACCACGACGTGTTGATCGAAAATAGCGAGATCGAGCGGGCCATCGTCCTGGAGCACAGCGAAATCCGCGACATCCCGGCCCGCATCCAGGACAGCGTGATTGGCCGCCACGTCTCGCTGATACGCTCCCCCATCAAGCCTAAAGCGTACAAACTGACACTGGGGGATTACAGCAAGGTGGGGATACTATGATGATAGCGCGAATTTGGCACGGACGGACACGGGCGGAGGATTACGAAGCGTACACGGAGTTCCTGAAGGAGCGGGCGATACCCGACTATCGGGAGACCGAAGGGTTCATCCGCCTGATCTTCTTGCGGGCCCTGAAAGGGGACGAGGCCCACTTCACGTTGATCACGTTCTGGGAGAACGTCGAGGCAATCGTGAACTTCGCCGGAGAGGAGTACGAGAAGGCGAAGTACTACCCGGAGGACGCCGGGTACCTGCTGGAGTTCGAGGAGCGGGTCGAGCATTACGAGGTGTTCGCGGAGGCATAGCGGGGCGGTCAGCACATCCATCGAGTCCAACCGGAAGCGTGAACCCTCGAATGGGCGAACGGCGCGAGCAGGGCCTGTGGCGCGTGTCGTTCGCCCGTTTGCTTGCGGTGACATCGGCTTGCGCGATTCCCCCCTCCGGTTTATACTTTCCTCGCCGACTTCGACTATCCCGCCTCACAAGGACGAACCGCTATGTTCCCGAAAACTCTCATTTTTGTCGTCGTATCCGCCCTCCTGCTGACCGGCTGCGCTCCGGTGGTCGTCACCGTCACCGTACCGCCGTCGCCGCTGGAGACCGTCGTCGTGACGGCTACCCCATCGCCCACACCGCCGCCGACCCCGACCCCCTTGCCGAAGCCCCACGTCCTCACCGTCTGCCTGCTCGGCGAGCCGGACACGCTCTACCTGTACGGCGGCTCTCACCTGCCCGCCACCCAACAGGTTCTCTCCGCCCTCTACGACGGGCCGATTGACCATCTGGAATACGGCTACCGCCCCGTGCTGCTCCAAAAACTGCCCTCCTTCGCCGACGGGGACGCCCTCGTCCGTGTGGTGCAAGTCCACGCCGGCGACCGGGTGGTGGACGCCGCGGGACGCGCCACGCGCTGGGGGCCGGGCGTGCGCGTCATCCCCGCCCGCTGCCTTTCCCCCGCCTGCGCGGTGGAGTTCGACGGCGGGCCGGTCTGGATGGAGCGCATGCAGGTGCGGTTCACGCTGCGGGACGATGTGACCTGGGACGACGGCGAGCCCCTCACCGCCGCCGATTCCGTCTTCGCCTTCCGCGTCGCCTCCGACCCGGCCACCATCGGGGCCCGCTACCTCGTCTCCCGCACGCTGCGCTACACTGCCAGGGACGACTATCACCTGGAATGGGTCGGGGTGCCCGGCTTCCTCCCCTCCGACTACTTCCTCAACTTCTTCGCCCCGCTCCCCCGCCATCAACTGGCGGGCCGCTCCCCCGCCGACCTGGCCCAGGACGAGGATCTGCGCCGCCGCCCGCCGACCTGGGGGCCCTTCGTCGTCGAGGATTGGCTTCCGGCCGACCGCCTCATCCTCGCCCCCAACCCCCGCTACTCCCCCGCGCCGCACCTGGACAAGATCGTGTTCCGCTTCGCCACCGACGGCGCGGACATGGTCGCCCGGCTGCTGGCGGGCGAGTGCGACATCGCTACCCACGACGCCGACCTGATCCCCTTCCTCCCCCTGCTGCTGAAGGCGGAGCAGCAGGGCTTGTTGCACCTCCTCTCCGCCCCCGGCACCGGCTGGGAGCACCTGGAGTTCGACATCGCGCCGACGGACGACCGCCCCCCCTTCTTCGGCGACGCGCGGGTGCGGCAGGCCGTCGCCCATTGC
The DNA here is from genome assembly GCA_027079895.1 of Anaerolineae bacterium. Taxonomy (GTDB): domain Bacteria; phylum Chloroflexota; class Anaerolineae; order B4-G1; family B4-G1; genus JALWUZ01. The sequence goes on along the minus strand of JALWUZ010000517.1, from coordinate 7,841 downwards.
GTGGACCGGGAGACCGTCGTCGCCGAGGCCACCTACGGGCGCGGCTTCCCGCTCGACAGTTACCTCCCGCCGACCCACCCCTTCCACGCCGCCGGACTGCCGGCCTGGGAGTACGACCCGGCCGCCGGCCGGGCCCTGCTCGAGGAGGCCGGTTGGGTGGATGAGGACTCCGACGGCGTCCGAGAGGCCCACCGCGTTTCGGGCGTCCGCACCGGGACCCCGTTCGAGGTGACGCTGCTCCTGCGGGCGGACGACGAGGCCGCCCTGCGCTCCGCCCGCGCCATCAAGGCCCAACTGGCGGACTGCGGCCTGCGCGTCAACCTGGACGCCCGCCCCTTCTGGGAACTGTTCGCCCCCGCGCCCGACGGGCCGCTCTTCGGGCGTCACTTCGACCTGGCCGAGACCACCTGGTGGCTCGATGTCCGCCCGATGTGCGAGCACTACCTCTCGCCGGAGGTGGCCGCGGAGAGCGTCACCGGCTACGCGGACCCCGACTTCGACGCCGCCTGCCTGGGGGTGGGGCAGACCTTCCCCGGCACCGCCGAATATGCCGAGTACCGACAACGCGCCCAGGAACTCTTCGCCGCCGACCTGCCCGCCCTGCCGCTCTTCATGCGGCTGCGCTTCGCCGTCGCCCGGCCGCGCGTACAAGGCTTCACCCTGGATTCCACCTCCCCCGGCGACCTGTGGAACGCCGAATCGCTGGACGTGACCGTCGCGGAGGAGTAAAGCGCAGGTGACTTATGAGCCCGACTAATTCCGACCTACCGGGGGGCGTCCCCCGCATACTGATCGTCGAGGACGACGCCGAGATGGTGGAACTGATGCACAACATGCTCGCGCTCATCAACTGCGAGGTGCAGGTCGCCTACTCCGGCGGCGAAGCGTTGGAACTCCTCCACCAGGAGATGAAGGCCGGGCGCGAGATTGACCTGGTGCTCCTGGACGTGATGGTGCCGGGGATGGACGGCTACGAGGTCATCGCCCGCATCAAAGCCGACCCGGAACTGCGCAACACCGCCATCATCATGACCACCGCCCTCAACTCCGTCAGCGACAAGACGCTGGGGCTGGGGCTGGGCGCGGACGACTACCTCACCAAGCCGTTCGACCCCCAGGAACTCCTGGCCCGCATTGACGCCGTGATGCGCATTCGGCGCAGCGAGCAGGCCCTCCGCCGCCGCAATCAGGAACTCTCCGCCCTCATCGAAATCAACCGCATGGTGACTTCCAGCCTGGAACTGGACGAGGTGCTGGAAGCGACCATCCGGGGCATCCGCGAGATTCTCCGCGTCGAGGCCGGCTCGCTGGTTCTGGTGGACGAGGAGACCGGCGGCCTCCTCTTCCGCAAGACTTTCAGCCCCGGCCAGGGCTGGATCACGGGCCGCACCATCGAGTCCGAGAAGGGCATCGTGGGGTACGTCGTGCGCTCCGGCGAGTCCCGTCTGGTCAACGACGTGCGGAACGATCCCTACTTCGCCCCCGAAGTGGACGAGGAGCCCGGCTTCACCACCGAGGCCGTCCTCTGCGTGCCGCTCCACATTCGGGGACGGGTCATCGGCGCGATCGAGGTGATCAACAAACTGGGGGGCGCGTTCACCGAGCAGGACAGGGAACTCCTGGAAGCGATGGCTGCCTCCGTCGCCGTCGCCGTGGACAACGCCGGGCTCTATCGGGAACTGGCCGACTTCGCCCAGGAACTGGAACGCTCCCAGGCCCAACTGGTGCAGGCCGAGAAGATGGCCGCCATCGGTCGCTTGGCCGCCTCCATCGCCCACGAAATCAACAACCCCCTCCAGGCGATTCACAACAGCCTCCATCTGAGCCTCCACCGGCAGTTGAGCGAGGAGAAACGGCTGCGCTACCTGGAAATGGCCCAGTCGGAAGTGCAGCGGCTGATCGAAATCGTCCAGCGGATGTTGGACTTCTACCGCCCGTCGCGGGGCGGAGCCGCCCCGACCGCCATCAACGACATCGTGGAGAACGCCCTGGCCCTGGCCTCCAAGCGGCTGCAACACAGCCACGTCCGGGTACACACCAGATTGGGGGAGACTCTGCCTCTCATCCCCGTCGTCGCCGACCAGATCGTCCAGGTCTTCCTCAACATCATCATCAACGCGGCGGAGGCCATGCCCTCCGGCGGCGACCTCCTGGTGGAGACCCGCCTTTCCGACGACGGCGACTGGCTGCTAATCTCCTTCCAGGACACCGGGCCGGGGCTTTCGGCGGAGCAAGTCGCCAACCTGTTCGAGCCGTTCTACACCACCAAGAAGGACGGCACCGGCTTGGGACTGGCGATCAGTTACGGCATCGCCGAGCGGCACGGCGGCACCATCGAGGTGGACGGGCGACCGGGGCAGGGGGCGACCTTCACCGTGAAACTGCCCGTCCGACAGCACGAGTGATCCGCGCGGGGGCTGCCCCGTCCGAACGATCAATCAGGAGTGAGTGGCAATGACCAATCGAGAACAACCGGCACACATCGTAGTGGTGGACGATGAGGCCGTGGCCCGTGTCTCCCTGGCGGAGATTCTGCGCCTGGAGGGATACCGGGTCTCGACGGCGGCCAGCGGCGAGGAGGCCCTGAGCCTCCTGAGCAAGAGCGACCCCTTCGACCTGATGGTACTCGACCTGAAGATGCCTGGGATGGACGGCCTGGAAGTGACCGAGGCGGTGCGGCGGGAGTCGCCGGGGACGGTCATCATCCTCCTGACCGCCTTCGGCACGTTGGAGACCGCCATCGAGGCCATCCGCAAGGGAGCGCATGACTACCTCCTCAAGCCATGCCCCATCCCGGAGGTATTGGAAAGCGTCCGCAAAGGACTTCTCAAACGGCAGCAAGAACAGCAACGGCAGCAACTGGTCAGCCAATTGCAACAAACCCTCTCCGAACTGGTAGCCGTCGAGGGGGCGGACGTGGCGGTGGAAGAGGAGACCCCGGCACAGCCGGGCCGCTTCCTGCGCATTCGTGACATCGTCGTTGACCGGCAGAAACACGTGGCGATGTTGCGAGGCCGTCCCCTCGACCTGACCCCCACCGAGTTCAAGATTCTGATCTGTCTGATGGAGACGCCGGACCAGGTGTGGAGCCCCCAGGAACTAGTGCGCCGGGCCCAGGGGTACGAGACGGACGCCTGGGGGGCGCGGGCCATCATCCGGGTTCACATCCGGCGTCTGCGGAAGAAGATCGAGAGCGACCCCTCCGACCCGCAGTACATCCTCAACGTGCGCGGCGTCGGCTACCTCTTCGCCAGCAGTCCCCCCGGCAAGTGAAGGGTAGCCGTGGGCAATGCCTTGCTCGCTCCCACGCTTTGCGTTCTTCTTCCACCCTCATTCCCACGCTCTCCCCTCCCTCTCGCTCCCACGCTCTGCGTGGGAGCGGGGGCGGCGGGCCTGTCTCCTGCTCGTCGGCGACGGATAAATCCGCCGCCTGGGTTTGGGCCTCATACAGGGCGTGGGGGCGCGAGCGTCACGCTCGCTCCATTCCTTGACGCCATCCCTGGGAGCGGGGGCGTAGGGCATGTCACCTGTTCGTCGGCGACGGATGAATCCGCCGCCTGGGTTCGGGCCTCACGCCCAGGCAACGGATTCATTCGCTGCCGCTGGCCCGACGCGGAGCGTCAACCACCGGTACAGAATGAGCCGCAGAGCGGCACACGAAATCACCAACCCCAAATCCTTGCAATCGAGAGGAGGAAAGGATGACACCCAAAAAGACCGTCCTGGTCATTCTGGCATCGGTGACGATGCTCTTGGCTCTGTTCTGGCTGCTGGGAGCGGCGGCTTCACCGGTTTATGCTGCCCCGGCCGTACACGCGGGCGAGAAACCCTCTTCTCCGACGCTCCCTCAGGCTCCGCTGGGCACCGCCCGCTACGTCGCGCCGACGGGGAGCGACATCGGCGGTTGCACCTCGGCCATCTCACCCTGCCGCACGGTGCAGTACGCCGTAGATCAAGCCGCCGCGGGCGACGAAATCCACGTCGCCGCTGGCACCTACACCGACATCCACGCCCGCAACAGTGTCACTCAAGTAGTCTATATCAGCAAGACGGTAACGGTGCGCGGCGGCTACAGCGCGGACTTCGGCGCGTGGGACCCGGCGCAGTACACGACGACGCTGGACGCGATGGGCACGGGGCGCGTGCTCTACATCACCGGCAATATCACGCCGACGGTGGAGGGACTGTCCCTCACTCACGGCGATGCAACCGGATTGGGCGGCGGGTGGTGGGGGGATGACGCCGGCGGCGGGGTGTACATTGTGACCGCCACGGCCGCCATCAGCAACTGCCGCATCGTCAGCAACACCGCCTCCTACTATGGCGGCGGGCTGTACCTGTGGCACAGTAACGCCACACTGACGGGCAACACCATCGGCGGCAACACTGCCTCCGCCTCCCTCAGTTACGGAGGCGGACTGTACCTGTTGGACAGCGATAACACCACACTGACGAACAACCAGATCAGCGGCAACACTGCCTTTCACGGAGGCGGGCTGCACCTGTTGGACAGCGACAATACCATGCTGATGAACAACACCATCGTGAGCAACACCGCCTCCTACTACGGCGGCGGGCTGTACCTGTACTACAGCGGCAACGCCACGCTGACTGACAACCGAGTCATCAGCAACACCGCCTCCCGGGGCGGCGGGCTGTCCCTGTACTACAGCAACAACGCCTCGCTGACGGGCAACCGGATCAGCGGCAACGCCGCTTTCGGCTCTGAGGACGGTTACGGCGGCGGGGTGTACCTGAAGAACAGCGATAACGTCACGCTGACGGGCAACCAGATTAGCGGCAACATCATCCTCGGCTCTGATGGCGGTTGAGGCGGCGGATTGTACCTGTACCAGAGCGACGCCACGCTGACAGGCAATCAGATCAGCGGCAACACCGCCTCCGGCGACTACAGCACTGGCGGCGGGCTGTACCTGTCCTGCGGCGACGCCACGCTGACGAACAATACCATCGTGAGCAACACCGCCAACAGCGGCGGTGGGATGTCCCTGTCCTGTAGCAACGCCACTCTGATGAACAACACCATCGTGAGCAACACCGCCAACAGCGGTGGCGGGCTGCACTTGTCTTACAGCGGCGCCACGCTGACGGGCAACCGGATCAGCGGCAACGCTGCCCACGGTACCCATGGCTACGGCGGCGGGCTGTACCTGGATGGAAGCGACAACGCCACGCTGACGGGCAACACCGTCAGCGGCAACACTGCCTCCTTTTACGGCGGCGGGCTATACCTGAACAGTAGCGACGCCACGCTGACGAACAACACCGTCGTGAGCAACACTGCCTCCAACGGCGGCGGGCTGTATTTGTACTACCACAGCGACGCCGATTTGCAAAACGACATCATCGCCGACAATGTGGCCTCGAACGGAGGCGGGTTGTATGTCAGGGGCTCTTCCCTCGTCCTGCGCCACCTCACCCTGGCTCGCAACCAGGGCAACGCGGGGGTCTACGTCACCGGCGATCACCAGGTGGGGTACGGCCACGTCGTGCTGACCGACACCCTTCTGGTCAGCCACACCGTGGGTCTCAGCGTGGCGGCAGGCAACACGGCGATGTTGCAGGCCACGCTATGGGGAAGCGGCGCGTGGGCCAACGGCGCCGACTGGAGCGGCGCGGGCGGTATCACCACCGGCACGGTCAACGTGTGGGGCGACCCGGCCTTCATCAACCCCAACGCCGGTGACTACCACATCCTTTCCACCTCCGCCGCCGTGGACGCCGGAGTGGACGCTGGCGTGATGACCGACATAGACGGCGACCCGCGTCCTGCGGCCTTCGGCTATGACATCGGTGCCGACGAAGTGCTCAACGGCCCCGCCCTGCAGCCCATCAAAGATACCGCCGAGCGGTTCTACAACGCTGGCGAGACAGTGACTTACGCCATCCACATTCCCAACAACGGCATCACCACCGCTCGCGGCGTGCGCATCACCGACACATTGCCCGCCGCGCAGCGGCCACTGAGCGTCACTACTTCTTCAACCACAACTTGCACGGTAAACCAGACCTGGGGCGGCAGCGTAGTCTGCGGGCCGATGGACGTCCCGACGGACACCACCATCTTTATCACCCTCACGGCCCAGATCACCACCGTTCTCGGCAGTGCCGCCCTCCCGATGGAGAACCACCTGGAAGCGCGGGGGAGCAACGCTGCCGCCGCGGCCGCGCTGCGGCTCTACCTGCAAGACTGCCACGTGCGTATCAACGACGGCACAACCGAGTACCACAGCGTGCAACAAGCGGTGGACGCGGCGGCCACCGGCGACTTGATCGAAGTGGCCGGACTGTGCGCCGACATCCACACCCGCAGCGGTGTCAACCAGGTGGTCTACATCAGCAAGACGGTGACCATACGCGGCGGCTACAGCACCGACTTCAACACGTGGAACCCGGCGCAGTACACGACGACGCTGGACGCGATGGGGGCGGGGCGCGTGCTCTACATCACCGGCAATGTCACGCCGACGGTGGAGGGACTACACCTCACCCGCGGCGACGCGACCGGACTGGGCGGCGGGCAATGGGGGGGTAACGCCGGCGGCGGGGTGTACGTCGTTGACGCTACGGCCGCTATCAGCAACTGCCACATCAGCGGCAACACCGCCGTCCACTTCGGTGGCGGGCTGTACCTGTGCCGGAGCAACGCCACGCTGACGGGCAACCAGATCAGCGGCAACACCGCCGTCCACTTCGGTGGCGGGCTGTACCTGTGCCGGAGCAGCGCTATACTGACAGGCAACCGGATCAGCGGCAACACCGCTTCCTGGAACGGCGGCGGGCTGTACCTGTTCGAGAGCAACGCCGATTTGCAGAACGACATCGTGGCCGACAATGTGGCCGGGAACGACGGCGGGGGGCTGTATGTCAGGGGCTCTTCCCCCGTCCTGCGCCACCTCACCCTGGCTCGCAACCAGGGTAGCGCAGGGGTCTATGTCACTGACGATTACTGGGATAGTGTACACAGTCACGTTGTGATGACCAACACCCTTCTGGTCAGCCATACCGTGGGTCTCAGCGTGGCGGAAAACAACACGGCCACGTTGCAGGCCACGTTGTGGGGCAGCGGCGCGTGGGCCAACGGCACCGACTACACCGGCGCGGGATCCATCACCACCGGCACGGTCAATGTGTGGGACGACCCGCGCTTTGTCAACCCCGACGCCGGTGATTATCACATCCTCCCCACCTCCGCTGCCGTGGACGCCGGAGTGGACGCCGGCGTGACCGCTGACGCCGCCGTGGACGCCGGAGTGGACGCCGGCGTGACCGCTGACATTGACGGCGATGCCCGGCCTTACGGCAACGGCTACGACATGGGCGCGGACGAATTCAGCCTGTGCCCGCATCCGCTCTCCGGCGTCAGCATCTCCGGGCCGACGAGCGGCTACACCGACACGGCCTACGTTTTCGCTGCTGCTGTCTCCCCCGCCAACGCCTCCACGCCCATCACCTACACCTGGACGCCGGCACCGACGGCCGGCAGCGGGGCGCAGGTCACCTACACCTGGGCGACGACCGGGACGCACGTCATCACCGTGCGGGCGGAGAACTGCGGCGGGGTGGTCACGGTGACGCATACCATCGTTATCTCTGCCCGGCGTCAGTACGAGGTATATCTGCCGATGGTGCTCAGGCAGAGTCCGTAAGCCGGGCGTGACGCTCTCGTGGGAAGCGTCGCGCTCGGCACCGTGCGAGCGTATCACATTAGGGACATACAGGTGGCCGAAATCGGCTCTGGGCTTCGTAAAGCGGTCGAAAAAGGGGGCTGGGTGTGCCCATAATGGATTTGAGTCAACCGGCGAAATCGGATACAATGT
>JALWUZ010000516.1 GCA_027079895.1 Anaerolineae bacterium | reverse complement strand
CACGCCGACCGGGTGGTGTCCTGTCGGGAGTTGGTGTTTCACCTGCGGGGTTACGAGGTGGATGAGCGGGAGGCGCGGCTGCTGCTCCGCTCCCACATCCACCGCCTGCGCCGGAAATTGGAGCCGGACCCGGCGCGTCCCACGCTGATTCAGACCGTCCGGGGACAAGGGTACACCATCAGGCCGTCCGACGTTGGGGGCGCCAGGTAGGCGATGGCTTGGAGGGCACCGGGTAGGCGATGGCAGTGCCATCGCCTACCCCTTTGACCGTAAGCATAAGATCTTTGAAAAGCCCTAGAGGAAAGCGGCGGCCGCTTGGTTACGGACGTTCACGGAATTGCACTTTTTTTGGCACGGTTTCGCAACCCACAAATGCCGATTTTGTGGTAAAATGGGGGCGAGCAAAGGTGAGGAAATGAAGAGAAGCATTCTGATTGTGGATGACGAACCCAACGTGGCGTTCTTCCTGAGCCGGTCGCTGGAACACTCCAACCTGGCCTACCAGACGACGGTCACACATTCGGGAGAGGAGGCCATTCGGCTGTTACAGGCCAGCGACCCACCGTTCGACTTGCTCATCGCCGACCTGCGGCTGCCGGGCATCAGCGGGCTGGAGTTGATTCGGCAGACGCGCGTACTCAGCCCTGCCACGCGCACCATCCTCATCACCGCCTACGGCAGCGAGCGGGTCAAGGCGCGAGCCCGTCAGTTGGGGGCCAATCGCTACATCACCAAACCGTTCGACATCGAACGCTTCCTTTCGGCGGTGCAGGAGGCCCTGTCGCCGTCGAGCGAGGAGCGGGAATTAGCCGAGGAACAACGGCTGAGGGACTTGGCGGTCTCCTGGATATTCCACAAACTGCGGGTGCCGCTGACCTTCGTCACCAGTTACGCCGACATCCTGGCCGAGCAGGCGGGCGATGAGCAGACCGGCAAGATCACTCAAGAAATCCGCCGCTACTCCCAGGAGATGCGGGGCGCGATTGACGATTTCACCCTGCTAGGCGAGTGGACGATCGGCCAGATGCCGGGGTACCGGCAAAAAGTGGAACTCTCTCAGTTAATCGAGACCATCGTCGCCCAACTGAGCGCCCTGGCCCTGGAGCGGGAGCAATCCCTGACGATGGAGCAGCCGACCGAGCCGCTCGAGATCACCGGAGACCGCCTGGCGTTGGGCATCTTGCTCACGGCGTTGATTGTCAGCGGGATGAAGTCGCTGCCGCGACACTCGCGGGTAATGGTCAGGGCCACCCGACAGGGCGCTCAGGTGCTGATAACGGTAATCTGCACGGACTGTGAGGAGGAGGCAGGAGAGGCGACTCCCTACGAGCACGGCTTGAGCACGACCGTAGCCCGTAGCCTGGCCGAGGGACTGGGGGGCAAGTTCGAGATGAGCCCGGCCGGTTCAGCACGTGAGTGGAGGTGTGACCTATGGCTGCCAAACGCATCCTGATAGTGGACGATGAGCCGAATGTGGTCAAGTCGTGTGCCCGGATGTTGGAGTTGGAGGGGTTCGAGACCCGCGGCGTGACCGACGGGGCCGCGGCGATTGACCTGTATAAAGAGCAACCGTTCGACCTGGTGCTCGCCGACCTCAAGATGCCGGAGGTAGACGGCCTGCAAGTGTTGCGGGAAATTCGGGATTACGACCCAGGGGCGACCGTCGCGATCATCACCGCCTACGGCACTAAAGAGAGCGTGGTAGAAGCGTTCCGCTCCGGGGCATGCGAGTTCCTGGAAAAGCCCCTGCGGGCCGATGTCCTCGTCTCCACCGTCCGCCGCATTCTGGAACAGGACAGCAACGACCGCGTGGTGCGCGGCAACCTGCGCACCCTGAGCCTGCCCAGCATCATCCAGGTCAACTGCGCCGAGGGCAACCTGGGGCGGCTGCGTATCAGGCATCAGGGGAAGGAAGGAGTGCTCTACTTCGCCGATGGCAACGTCGTCCACGCGGAGATGGGAGATGAAGTCGGGGAGGAGGTGGTCTATGAACTGTTGACCTGGGAGGACGGGGACTTCCTGCTAGAGATGGGGGTCGAGCCTCCCGAACGCACCATCACCACCAATTGGTCGGGACTGCTGCTGGAGGGCATGCGCCGGATTGACGAGAGCAATGCAGCCTGGGATGAACTGGAGGAGTTGGAGCCGGAGCCCGACCTCCCGCCGCTGGGGGAGGCGGCAGCACTCGATGAAGAGGAACTCATAGAAACGGAGGTGAAAGGAATGGCAACCAAGAAACGGAGTGAACTCCTAGCCGAAACTCTGGACGAGTTGATCTCCACTTCCACCGACATCGAGGGTGGGGCTTTGGTCGGCATTGACGGCCTGGTGCTCTCGGCCAATGTTCCCATCGGCAAGTTGGATGAGACGCTGGTGGGCGCGACCGCCGCTGCCATCTCCGGCCTGAGCCGTCGCAGCGTGGAACAGATGAAACGGGGCGAGTTCTTCCAGACTCTCATCCAGGGGAGCAAGGGGAACATCATCGTCACTTTCGTGGACGAGCGCAATGTGTTCGTCGGCCTGACCCCCGCTGATGTGAACCTGGGAATGGCTTTCTACGAGGCCCGGCAGGTGGCCGAGAAACTCCGGGACATCTTGAGGTAAGGAGGGACCTAGAATGGCTACCGAGGAAGAAAAGAAGCGCAATTTGGCCCGTATCAACGCGATGATCATTTACGGCCTCGAAAAAGGGCTGTGGGACCTGTTGGGGGAGTCCGCCCTGGCCACCAGCGCCACGGTCGGCGAGGGCATGCTTGAGGTGATGGAGAAGACAATGGGGCTGGAGATCGCCGGCGAGGAGCCCCAGGACATCCTGACCGAAATCGGCCGCATCTTCATTGACGAGATCGGCATCGCCACTCACTTCGACATCACCCACGCCGGCGACGAGGTGGACTTCAAAGTCAAGAACTGCGTCCTATTGCGAACGGAGGAGGACCTCATCAAGTCCGGCATACAGCCGTTCATGTGCCCGTATCTGAACATCGCCGCTGCCGCTATGCGCCGTCGGTTGGACGTCAAAACGCGGGTGAGCAAGATTGATGTGGACGTGGACGGTCGCGAGTGTACCCTAAGTTTCGATATGGTCTAGACCGTCAGGCACGTTCAACACGGACGGCTGAATCCCAGGCTTGCAACCGCCGAACGGCATCGAAGGATGATGTCGCCTCGGCGGTTTATTCGCTATGATGAGGCCGACGTTTTTATGCTTACGGTCAAAGGGGTAGGCGATGGTAGTGCCATCGCCTACTCGGCGCCATCCAACGCCGGACTCCATTCTTGTCCATCGTCAAAGGTTGGAACGTTGGAAAGCCCTAACAGGAGGAGCCATGTTCGATTTTACCGACCGAATTGTGATGATCGCCGGCCCGTCCGGCACCCTGGGGCAGGCCGTAGTGCGGGACTTCGAGGCCGCCGGGGCCCGGCTGGTACTGCTCGACCGCGCCCCCGACCGGCTGCCGGGGTTGTTTCCCGACCTGGCCGCCACGACGGCCCACTTGCTGCTCGGCGCGGTGGACGCCACCGACGCGGCCGCAGTCGAGGCCGCCGTGCAGCAGGCCGTGGAACGGATGGGGCGCGTGGACGTGCTGGTCAACACCGTCGGGGGCTACCGGGCCGGGACTCCCGTCCACGAGACGCCGGTCGAGACCTGGGACTTTATGCTGAACCTGAACGCCCGCCCGGCCTTCGTCCTCAGCCGGGCCGTGGTGCCGGTTATGCTGGCCCAGGGCGGCGGGAAGATCGTCCACGTGGCGGCGCGGGCGGCCTTGAAGGGCGGGGCCAAAGCCGCCGCCTACAGCGCGTCCAAATCCGCCGTCGTGCGGCTGGTCGAGAGCCTGGCGGCGGAACTGCGGCGGAAGCACATCAACGTGAACTGCGTGCTGCCCGGCATCATTGACACGCCGCAGAACCGGCAGGCCATGCCCCAGGCGGACTACAGCCGCTGGGTACCGCCGGAGGCCATCGCCGACGTGATTCTCTTCCTGGCCTCCGACGCCGCCTGGCCGGTCAACGGCGCGGCGGTGCCGGTCTACGGCCAGAGTTGAGCACAACCCCCGCCCCAACGCGAACCGGCCCCCGTTTCCACACGGAAGCGGGGGCCGGTCGTTTATCCCGTCAGGGTTCGGCTACGAGTTGCGCAGCAGGATGGGCAGGAAGATGCGCCGCGGTCGGACGGTGACGACGTGGCTCGCCGTCCCACTGCTGGGGCAGCCGTTCCGCGCCGTCATCACCACCGTGTAACTCACCCGCACGTTGGTGATCGGGAAGACGTGCGTGATGGGGTTGCCCGTCTGTACCGCGCTGCCGTCGCCGAAGTCCCAGGTGTAGGCGATCGGCGTCGTCCCGGCGGAGACCGTCCCGGTGAACAGGACCGCATCGTTGACGAAGGGGGACGACGGCGCGTAGGAGAACGCCGTGCCGGAGATGGGCACGCAGTTGGCGGTGAACGTGGCCGTGACCCCTTTGTCGCCGTCCATCGTCAGCGTGACGGGGTTCGTGCTGCCGCTCAGGTCGCCGCTCCAACCGGAGAACGTCCAGCCGGGCGCCGCGTTCGCCGTCAGCGTCACCACCGTACCGGACAGGT
>JALWUZ010000515.1 GCA_027079895.1 Anaerolineae bacterium | reverse complement strand
GCCACGATGGGAGTGGGGCAGGTCGCCTCCGGCTGGTGGACGCGGCGCCCCCCCATCAGCACCGTCACCACCACCAGCGCGGAGACGATAATGTTGATTCCGATGAGGGCCAGCCAGTTCCGCGTCTGCATAGCGGTATTGTATCACAGATTGCGGCAACGTTCAACACTGTTTGCACGGTGAAACCGATGAAGAGATGGCTCGAACCCCAGGAGACCCCGGTCCCCGCCGCCCTGCGAGAGGCCGTCGGCGGGCACCCGCTGGTAGCCGAGACGCTGGCCCGGCGCGGCATCACCGACCCGGCCCAGGCCCGCGCTTTCCTCGACCCGCATCTCTACCGTCCCGCCCCGCCGACCGACCTCCCCGGCCTCCTGCGGGCGGCGGAGCGCGTCGAGGAGGCCATCCGCCGCCGGGAGACCATCTGCATCTGGGGCGATTTCGACGCCGACGGGCAGACCTCTACCGCCGTGCTCCTCTCCACCCTGCGGGCCCTGGGCGCGACCGTCTGCTACCACGTCCCCCACCGCCGCCGGGAGTCGCACGGCGTCAACCTGCCGGTGCTCAAAGACCTGCTCGCCGGCGGGGTAGACCTGCTGCTGACCTGCGACACCGGCATCACCGCTCACAAGCCCCTGGCCTACGCCGTCGCCCAGGGCGTGGACGTGCTCATCACCGACCACCACGACCTGCCGGAGACGCTCCCCCCCGCGCTGGCCGCCGTCAACCCCAAAATGCTCCCCGCCGACCATCCGCTGCGGGAGTTGCCGGGCGTCGGCGTGGCCTACCAACTGGCCGCGCTCCTCTACGAGCGGGCCGGGCGGCCCGAAGAGGCGGAACGCCTGCTCGACCTGGTCGCCATCGGCATCGTGGCCGACGTCGCCGTCCTGACCGGCGACACCCGCTACCTCCTCCAGCGCGGATTGGAGGTTCTGCGCCGGGCCGACCGGCTGGGGCTGCGGGTGATGATGGAACTGACCGGCCTGGTGCCGGAACGTCTGACCGAGGAGCACGTCGCCTACCTGCTGGCGCCGCGTCTCAACTCCCTGGGCCGCCTCGACGACGCCACCGCCGGGGTCGAGTTCCTCCTGACCGCCGACCTCACCCAGGCCCGCACCCTGGCGACGACGATGGAGGGGCTGAACGCGCGGCGCAAACTGCTCTGCGACCAGGTGGCCCAGGCCGCCATCGCCCAGATCGAA
>JALWUZ010000514.1 GCA_027079895.1 Anaerolineae bacterium | reverse complement strand
CAGGTCGCCGTACTCCCCCGAACGGCGCAGGCGCGGCATGCCCTTTCCACGCAGCCGGAAGGTGCGCCCGTTCTGCGTCCCGGCCGGGATGGTGAGCATCACCGGGCCGGAGAGGGTCGGCACCGTCACCTTGCCCCCCAGTACCGCCGTGTAGAGGTCCACCGGAACGGTGGTGTACAGGTCGTCCCCCTTGCGCTCGAAGCGGGGGTCGGGCCGCACCTTGACCCGCAGGAACAGGTCGCCGGCCTCCCCTCCGGCGACTCCGGCCCCGCCCTCTCCGGCGATGCGCACGCGCGTGCCGTCGCGGGCCCCCGGCGGAATCTTCACCTTCAGACGGCGGCCGTCCTTCTGCAAAACGCGGGTGGCCCCGTGATAGGCCTCCTCCAGCGTGATTTCGACCTCCTGCTCGTAATCCTGGCCGCGTTGGGGGCGCGGGCGCGGCTCATAGGCAAAGCCGCCGCTCCCCGCGCCGCCCCGCATGCCGCCGAAGATCTGGCTGAAGAAGTCGGAGAAGGGGTTGCCGCCGCCGAACAGATCCTCCAAATCCTCCGGCGTGCCGTAGCGGACGTAGACCCGCTGTCCACCGGGGCCGCCCGCGCCGCCACCCGCCCAGCGGCTCCAATCGAAGTCGCCGGGACGCCCGCCGGTCTGCTGCCAGCGTCGCCACTCGGAGCCCAACTGGTCGTACTTGCGCCGCTTCTCCGGGTCAGAGAGCACCTCATACGCCTCGTTGATCTCCTTGAACCGCTCCTCGGCCTGCTTGTCGTTGGGGTTGACGTCCGGGTGGTACTGGCGGGCCAGTCGGCGGAAGGCGCGTTTGATCTCCTTCTCGTCGGCGTCCTTGCTGACGCCGAGGATTTTGTAGTAGTCTTTGTATTCCATAGCCCCTCGATGACAGGATCACATTTCAGGCGGCGACGATGACGCGGGCGGGGCGCAGGAGCCGCTCGCCGATGCGGAAGCCGTCCTGAAGCACCTCGACCACCGTATCCGGTTCGACGCCAGCCTGCTCGGCCGGGACGGTGCCGACCGCCTCGTGCCACGTCGGGTCGAACGGCTGCCCGGCGGCCTCGACGATCTCCGCTCCGGCCTGCTTCAGCACCCGCAGCAGCGATTGGTAGGTCATCTCGACGCCCTGGCGGAGACTCGCGGCGTCTCCTTCCTCCGCGCCCAGGGCCCGCTTGAGGTCGTCGGCCACCGTCAGGAACTCGCGCAACAGGTTCTCCCGCTCGGCGGCGACGCGCTCCTCGGCCAGCCGCCGTTGCCGCTTGCGGAAGTTGTCCATCTCCGCCTGGAGGCGCAACGCCTGGTCGCGCCACATCTCCAACTCTTGCTGTGCGGCTGCGGGGGCCGCCTCTGCCTCTGATTGGGCGGCTGCGAGAGCCGCCCCTACTGCCTGCTGGGCGGCTGCGGGGGCCGACTCTGCCTCTGATTGGGCGGCTGCGAGAGCCGCCCCTACTGCCTGCTGGGCGGCTGCGGAAGCCGCCTCTGCCTCCGACTGGGCGGCTGCTAGAGCCGCCCCTACCGACTGTTGGGCGGCTGCCGCCTCTGCCTCCGTCGGGCGGGCGCGACGAGGCCCCGCCGGTGCGACCTCGCGGTCGAGCACCGGCGGGACTGCCTCGGACACCTCCGCCGCCGTCTTGATGCGAATCGGTACTTTCACTCTCTTGCCCATCTCACCTCACGCAAACCCTCTCGCGGGTTAGACTTCCTGGAACTCACCCTCGACGACATCCTCGCCGCCGGAGGTGGGCCCGGCACCGCCGCTGAAACCGGTTGGCCCGGTCGCGCCTGGCTGCTGTTGCTGGGCGTACATCTGCTGGCCGATGGCGTAACTGGCCTGTTGCAACTGCTCGATCAACTGCCGGATGCGTCCGGCGTCGTCGCCATCTTTGGCCCGCTTCAAGTCCTCGATGATGTTCTCGATGCGCCCCCGATCCGATGCGGAGACTTTATCGCCCAGGTCACGCAGCGTCTTCTCCATCTGGTAGATGAGGGCGTCGGCGGTGTTGCGGGCCTCGACCAATTCCTTGCGCCGCCGGTCCTCCGCCTCGTGCCGTTTCGCCTCCTGCACCAGCCGCTCCACCTCCTCCTGGCTGAGGTTGGTGGTGGCGGTGATGGTGATGGCCTGCTCCTTGCCGGTGGCCTTGTCTTTGGCCGACACGTGGAGGATACCGTTGGCGTCAATGTCGAACGTGACCTCGATCTGCGGCACGCCGCGCGGCGCGGGCGGGATGCCTTCCAGGTTGAACATCCCCAGACTGTTGTTGTCGGCGGCCATCGGACGCTCCCCCTGAAGGACGTGGATGGTGACGACCGTCTGCCCGTCCTCAGCGGTGGAGAAGATCTCGCTCTTCCGCACCGGGATGGTGGTGTTCCGCTCGATAATCGGGGTCATCACGCCGCCGAGCGTCTCCACGCCCAGCGTCAGCGGAGTCACGTCGAGCAGCAACACGTCCTTCACCTCACCGGCGAGCACGCCGGCCTGGATGGCCGCGCCGACGGCGACCACCTCGTCGGGGTTGACCCCCTTGTGCGGCTCCTTGCCGCCGGTCAGTTCCCGCACCAGGTCTTGAATCATCGGCATGCGGGTCGCCCCGCCGACGAGGACGACTTCGTCCAAATCCCTGGCGCTCAGTCCGGCGTCCTTCAACGCCTGCATGAAGGGCTGACGGCAACGCTCCACCAGGTCGGCGGTCAGTTGCTCCAACTTGGCCCGCGTCAGCCGCATTTGCAGGTGCTTGGGGCCGGAGGCGTCGGCGGTGATGAAGGGCAGGTTGATCTCCGTCTCCAACACGGTGGAAAGTTCGATCTTCGCCTTCTCCGCCGCCTCCTTCAGCCGTTGCAACGCCTGGCGGTCCTGGCGCAGGTCAATGCCCTGATCCTTCTTGAACTCGTCGGCGATGTAGTCCACGATGCGCTGATCCCAGTCATCGCCGACGAGGAAGGTATCGCCGCTGGTGGCCCGCACCTCGACGACCCCCTCGCCGACCTCCAGGATGGAGACATCGAAGGTGCCGCCGCCGAGGTCGAACACCAAGATGGTCTCCGACTCCTTCTTGTCGAGTCCGTAGGCCAGGCTGGCGGCAGTCGGCTCGTTGATGATGCGGAGCACTTCCAGCCCAGCGATGCGGCCGGCGTCCTTCGTCGCCTGCCGCTGACTGTCGTTGAAATAGGCCGGCACGGTGATGACCGCTTGAGTGACCGGCTCGCCCAGATAAGCCTCGGCGTCCTGCTTCAGTTTCCGCAGGATCATCGCCGAAATCTCTTGCGGCGTGTACTCCCGGCCGGTCTGCGGGATGTAGACTCGCGCGTCCCCCTCCGGGCCGCGCACGATCTTGTACGGCAGTATCTCACGGGCCTTGACGACCTCCGGGTCATCGTAGCGGCGGCCCATCAGCCGCTTGACGGAAAAGATGGTGTTTTCCGAGTTGACGATCGCCTGACGGCGGGCGGTCTGTCCCACCACCCGCTCACCGTTCTTGGTGAAGGCGACGACCGAAGGGCACAAGCGGCCTCCTTCGGCAGTCGGGATAACGGTGGGCTCGCCGCCTTCCATCACGGCGACCACCGAGTTGGTAGTCCCCAGGTCTATACCGATAATCTTACCCATGATGTCCTCCTCCTAATTCTGTTTGATGGGGCGGCCGGGCCGCCCCCGTTGGGCGGCTGCGAAAACCGCCCCCCATCGGGCGGCTGCGAGAGCCGCCCCTACTTCTTCAACTTGGGCAGGCTGACTTTCGGCAGAACTTTCTGCACTTTGATTTTGATGGCGTCCAGCACGCTCTCGCTCTTCGGCAGAGTGATAGTCAGGATGCCGTTCTCCAACTCCGCTTTGGCTTTGCCGCCTCTGACCTCGACAGGCAGCCGCAGGGTGCGCTGCCACACGCCGTAGCGACGTTCGCGGATGTGCCAACCGAACCGTTCCTCTTCCTCCTCGGCCTTCGACTCCGCCTTGATGGTCAGAACGTCGCCGCGCACCTGCACGTCAATGTCGTCCTCGGAGACGCCGGGCAGGGCGGCTTTGACGACCAACGCCTTGTCGGTCTCGTACATATCCACCGCCAGCGTGCCGGCGCCCCACGAGCCCGACCAGGGCGTCGGGGCGAAGGCGTCGGCGAAGAGGCGGTCTATGCCGTCGTGCAGAGCGAGCATCTCACGGTAGGGATTCCAGCGTACCAGATCTGTCATCGCACTCACCTCCTCTCCCAAGATTGCGTCGGTAGTATACCATCGAAGTGTCAGAAAAGCGTAAGAGAAACATAAGCGTTCCATTAGAAAATCGCGGGGACGGCCGAATGGCAAACCGTCGAAACTGTGGTAAACTGGTGGTATGGGCGGCATCAGAAAACCCCGACGCGCCGCGACCTCATCCGCTTCGCGGCCCCCCTTCCCCATCCGACGGACAGCCGGCCTGGCCGTCGGATGGGCGGCGTTGGTGGCCGTGCTCCTGTCGCTGGCCGCCCTCGTCGCCGCCCGCTACGCCCTGGTGCGGACGCTGCCGCCCCGCTTCCCCGCCCCCGTGCTGGCGCGAGCCGTGCCCGCGCTGGGGGTCAGCGTCGCCCTGGAGCGCTACCCCGACGCGGAGTTGG
>JALWUZ010000513.1 GCA_027079895.1 Anaerolineae bacterium | reverse complement strand
TCAACGTAGCCGGGCGTCCCGGCCAGGCGCAAGGCCGTCACCGCCATGCTCTCGTCCATGTGGGCGGTGATCTCCTCGACGGTCGCTTTGAAGCGGTCTGGGTCGGCGAGGGGGATTCGTGCCCGTCCGCGCAGGCCGATGGCCTTGAGGTTTTTCGCGCCCATCACCGCGCCCATCCCGGTGCGCCCGGCGGCCCGTCCGTGGTCGTTCATCACCGCCGCCATTTTGACCTGGTGCTCGCCCGCCGGGCCGATGCAGGCGACGCGGGCTTTCGGTTCGCCCAGCAGTTCCCGCACCTTCTCTTGCGTGGCGTAGGAGTCCAGACCCCAGAGGTCGGCTCCGTCGTGCAGGGCGGCCTGCCCGGCGACGATGGAGAGCCAGACTGGATGGTCGGACGCGCCGGTGATGATGAGGCCGTCGTAACCGGCGAAGCGGAGTTCGGGGCCGATGAAGCCGCCGGTGTTCGCCTCGCCCCAGATGCCGGTGAGGGGAGAGAGGGCGGAGAAGGTCAGCCGCCCCGCCGACGGCATGGCGGTGCCCACCAGCGGCCCAGCCATCAGAATCAGCGGGTTGTCCGGGCCCAACGGGTCGGTCTCGCCGTCCACTATGTCGTAGAGGTAGCGGGCGGCCAGTCCGCTGCCACCGACGAAGAGCCGGACGTACTCCTCGTTGAGAGGCCGGTCTTCGAGCGCGCCGGTGGTGAGGTCAACGTGCAGAATCTTACCGTGATAGCCGTACATGGTTCCTCCGATCGTGCCCCCTGTGGGAGGTGGGCTGTGGGATGGAGACATAATAACACAGTTTCACAGTGGCGCAAACCGCCGGACAGCGGGGGCCAACTTGACAAATCCGCGCTTTGCGCTACAATTTGACCGACCAGTCAGTATACACATCGAGGAGGCGAACTATGTCACCACGTCCAGATGTATCCGCAGAACGTCGGCGGCAGATACTCCAGGCCGCTCAGACTTGCTTCATGCGCTCCGGCTACAACAAGACGACGATGGATGAGATCGCCGCCGCAAGCGGGCTCAGCAAGGGCTCGCTCTATTGGTATTTCGAGGGCAAGGATGACCTCTTGCAGGCGGTCTTCCTCGACTTCTTCGAGAAGGAACTCGGCTACGAGCAGGTCGCCGCGCTGGAACAGTTGCCGACTGCGGCCGCCAAACTACAAACCATCCTCCAAATGATGGTCGGACTCGGTGAAAAAGTGCAGGGGCTCTTCAATCTGTTCCTCGAATACTGGGCCTCCAGCACACGCCGGGAGGACGCCGCCAATTTGTGGACGAGTATGCTCGTCCAGTACAAGAATGTCCTCGTGGGCATTATCGAGGAGGGAATCCGCAACGGCGAGTTCCGTCCGGTGGACGCCGAAGGTCTGGTCTGGGCGATGATGGCCGCCTACGACGGGCTGACGGTCTACCTCTCCCTGGTACCGGACTTGGACATTCAACGGGCCGGGCAGACCCTCGCCGAGACGCTGTTGGACGGCCTGCTGGTCGGGAAGGAGTGACGACGATGGTGGAACGGGAAATCAGGCATCACGGCATCTGCACCTGGCAGCCGGCATCCGCGTGTGAGGGATGTCCGCTCTCCGGGCGGTTGAAGTGCCGCTTCGACTGGGGCGCGTTGCTGCACTTTATCGCCTTGTTCTTCGGGTTCGCCATCCCGGCCATCATCGGCGCGATTCAGGGGGGCTACGGATGGTATCTGCTGGGCTGGGCGGCGTACAGTCTGATTTTCTTCGAACTGTGGGAGGGCCGTATCCTGTGTAGTCACTGCCCCTACTACGCCGAGGACGGGCGGGTACTGCACTGCATCGCCAACTACGGCCTGTTCAAGGTCTGGCGCTTCCACCCAGAACCGATGAGCAAGGCGGAGAAAGCGCAATTGTGGGTGGGCCTCTCCATCCTGATGGGCTTTCCGTTCCCATTCCTGCTCCTCGGCCGGCAGTTCGCCTGGGCCCTCGTCTCGCTGTGGGGGGCTGGGTTGTTCTTCTGGACGTTGCGGAGGTACACCTGTTCCCAATGCGTGAACTTCTCCTGTCCGCTCAACACCGTTCCCCAGGAGTTGGTTGACGAATACCTCCGACGAAACCCGGTGATGGGGAAAGCCTGGGGGAAAGCAGTATGAGGATCCGCATCTACTTTTTCAGCGGGACGGGGAACACCGCCTGGGTAGCGCATCATCTGGAAGAGCACCTGCGCTCACTGGGAGATGAGGTGACGGCCCATTCGTGTGAGAAGGCGAAGGCAACGGAGTTCAATCCGCAGGACTGGGATATGCTGGGGCTGCTCTTCCCGGTGCATGCCTCCTCCGCGCCGGTCATCGTGCAGGATTTTATGCGCGATCTGCCCCCCGGCGACGGGATGCCGCTCTTCGCGGTGACGACGGCCGGGTACGCCGCCGGAGACACCGCCTGGTATGCCGTCCGCCCGCTGGGGGAAAAAGGGTACCGGCCATTTCTGCTGAGCAACGTCCTGATGGGCAACAATCTCTACCTGCCGGGGTTGCCGGTGCTGTTCCCGACGCCGGAGGAGATGAAGCCGCGCCTGGCGAAGGCGGAGCAGAAAGTCTCCCATCTGGCCGAACTCATCCACCGGCAGGAGCGGCTGGTGGAAGGGGCCGGGGTCGGCGGGCGGCTGCTGGGCATCACCCAGCGGGCCACCGACAAGTGGCTCAATCTTCCCGCGTTCTACGCCGACGAGGATTGCATCCGCTGCGGGTGGTGCGTCTCCCACTGCCCGGTGGGGAATATCGAGATGACGGACGAGGGGGTGCGCTTCGGCGACGGGTGCGTCCATTGTATGCGTTGCTTCAACTTCTGCCCCAAGAAGGCGATTCAGGTCGTCGGTGCGAAGAAAAAGATCGAGCGTCGCTATCGCGGGCCGGAGGGGAAGCCGCGCTTCTTCTGACCCTGTGGGGCACGGCTCCACGTGGACACGGGAGGTGTGTGATGGCGATTCTGATTTTAGTGGTGGCGATGGTGCTGGTCGGTCTGTTGATGGGGGCCATCGGCAGTCTGATTTGGAAGGAGAAGCCGTTGGGGGCGGCGGGCGATTACGCCGTCGCCATCGTCGTGGCGGTCATCGTCGGGCTGACCGATTGGTTCGTCATTCCGGCGATGGGGTTCAGCGAGGCGATGAAGTACCTCGGCGTGGCGATGGAGCCGGCTTTGAGCGCGTTGTTCGCCCTGTGGATTGTGCGCAAGGTCAAGGGCTAGCGTGGATGTCCTACCACCGACTGTTGGCCGTCGTCCGCAAGGAACTGCACCACATCGTCCGCGACCGCATGACCTTCGTGCTCGTGCTGCTGACGCCGATCGCGCTCCTGTTCGTCTTCGCCTACGCGCTGACGGTAGAGATCAAGCACGTGCCGGTCGCCGTGCTGGACTACGACCGCACGAGTACCTCCCGCGCCTTCGTCAGCCAGGTCACGGAGGGGGCCGACCTGTACCTCTACGCCCAGGTCGGTTCGCTGGACGAGATCAACGCTCTGCTCACGCGCGGCGACATCAAGGCCGCGCTGGTCATCGGCCCGGGCTTCGAGCGCGACCTGCTCCGGCTGCGCGGGATGCCGCTCCAGGTGGTGATTGACGGCACGGAGCCGGAGAGCGGCAACTTCGCCGTCGAGCAGATCGGCGGGCGGGCGGAGGCGTTCGTCGTCCGCCTGCTGGGCGAGCACATCGGCGCCGGACACGCCATCTCCCTGCAACCGATTGACCTGCGGGTGCGGGCGTTGTACAACCCCGACCTGAAGCCCAGGGTGGATCTCATCCCTGGGCTGATTTCGATGATGCTGGGGATGCCGGCCCTCTCCGTCGCGCTGGCGCTGGCCCGTGAGAGGGAGCACGGCACGTTGGAGCAGGTGGTGGCGACCCCCATCGGCAAGACGGAGTTCCTGCTGGGCAAGATGCTGCCCTACGCCTTCGTCGGCTTGGCGAATGTGGTGCTGATGCCGGCCATCGCCCGGGCGACGTTCCATATCCCCTTCAACGGCAGTTTCCCTCTGTTTTTCTTCCTCTCCGCCGTGTTCCTGTTCGCCATCCTGGGGATGGGGATGGTGATCGGCGTGTTCATCCGCACGCAACCGGCGGCCCTGGGCCTCTCTTTCTTGCTCATCTTCTACCCCGGCTTTTTCATGACGGGGATCTTCTTCCCGATTTCCTCGATGCCGGAGATGGTGCGTATCGAGGCGTTGTCGCTGCCGGGAACGCACTACGCGGTCATCACGCGCGGCATTTTTCTCCCCGGCGTGGGGCTGGACGTACTCTGGCCCTACGGGGTGATGTTGGCACTGCTGGGGGTGGTGTTCACGGCGGTGGCGGCGTTTTTCTTCAAGAAGAAGGTGTAGCAAGTGGGCAAGTTTGCAAGTGGCAAGTATGCAAGTGGCAAGTTTGCAGGTAGCAGGTAAAAGGAGGGGCGTATGGGAGCACAGGGAGCGTCAGGGAGGGGACGGGGGAGGCAGGTGACGGTGCGGAGTTATGAGGAGTGGGAGCAGCAGGTACATCGGAGAATCCGGGATGACCCGTTGTGGTCGTTCGTGGCGTACCGGAAGGCATTGTTCGCCTACGACCTGGCCTGGGCGGATTGTGA
>JALWUZ010000512.1 GCA_027079895.1 Anaerolineae bacterium | reverse complement strand
ACCCGGTGGCGTTGGACGCGCTCATCACCGACGCCCTGGGCTACCGCTCCGGCGAAGTCGTCCACGTCGCCCAGGCTGCCGCACGCGGGCTGGGGGTCGCCGACCTGGGGGAAGTGCGCGTCGTCGGCGAGCGGCGGGCGTTGGATTTCGGGGAAGTGGCCCTGCCCCGGCCCCGCTGGTACTTCCAAATGCCGGCCTGGATGGGCGCACCGGTGCGGTGGGCGATTCGCATCCATCCCCAACTGGACGCCGACGCCTGCATCCGGTGCGGACAGTGCGCCGCGGTCTGCCCCGCCGACGCCATCGCCTTCGAGCCGCGCCAGACGCCGAAGTTCGACTTGAACCGCTGCATCCGCTGCTTCTGCTGCGCCGAAGTCTGCCCGCAGGGAGCGATTACCCCCTACCGCAACCTGGCCGCCCGCTTGTTCGGCGTGGGGGAGTGACCGCCGTAGCGGTAGTAGGCCGCGCAGGCCCCCTCCGCGCTGACCATGCACGGCCCGACGGGGCTCTGGGGGGTGCAGACCGTGGCGAACAGCGGGCACTCCGTCGGCCGGAGGACGCCGCGCAGGACATCGCCGCAGCGACAGCCCGGCGGCTCCCGCGCCGGAGGCACCTCGACCGGGAAGACGCGGGCGGCGTCGAACCGGGCGTACTTCTCCCGCAGCCGCAGCCCGCTGGCCGGGACGACCCCGAAGCCGCGCCAGTCGGCGTCGGCCACCTCGAACACCTCTTCCAACACCCGCTGAGCGGCGACGTTCCCCTCCGGGCGCACGGTGCGGGCGTAGACGTTGCGCACCGCCGGGCGGCCCTCCTCCACCATCTCGACCAACGCTCCCACCGCCCGCAGAATGTCCAGTGGCTCGAATCCGGCGATGGCGACCGGGATGGAGTAATCCTGCGGGAGAAACTGCCAGGCGTCGGCCCCGATGATGACGGTGACGTGGCCGGGGCCGATGACCCCGTCCAGGGCCACCTCGCCGGCGTCCAGGATGGCGCGGGTGGCCGGGGGGGTCAGTTTGTGCGTGCTGAAGACGTAGAAGTTCTCGACGCCCTCCTCAGCCGCCGTCAGCACCGCCGAACCGACCATCGGGGCGGTGGTCTCGAACCCCACGCCGAGGAAGATGACCGGTCGGGCGGGATGGGCGCGGGCGATGCGCAGCGCGTCCAGCGGTGAGTAGACGACGCGCACGTCCGCGCCGGCGGCC
>JALWUZ010000511.1 GCA_027079895.1 Anaerolineae bacterium | reverse complement strand
CCTTAATGGCTAACGTCTAAGCTCACCTGCCGCCATGAAGCAAGGCCGAAGGCCGCAGCGGAATGGCGGTCAGGTGGAGCGACTTGTTAGCGTAGCGAACCTTTAGAATTTTTTCGACCAACTCGGCACCTTCCCTTAAAAACAGATGCTCATTCTAAAAAGCTCTTTCTGTTTTTTATACGGATTTTTGAGCCGAGGTCAACTATTTCTTTCAAAAAATGTGCTTTCGAAAATGCTCCAATAATAATTCTGGGCTATCGAAGGCTTCATTTCTAGCTTTTTGTCTGTGATTTGGCTGCCCTTTGATGAACCCAATAATTTTGATGAGCCTTCAATTTGCTCTGAATTATCGAGCAATTTTGAGGAAGAATAGGGTATCTAAAATTTTACGCTCTGAATTAAAAAAATCTTCCTTTTTTTAGGTTATTTCTCGCACAAAAAGAAAGAAAATAATGTCAGTCTGTCACCTTTAGAGCCAGTAAGTTCCATAAAGCAATTTATTGGCGGATTACTTCAAAATGTATATTTCCCTCTTTTCGGTTCTTCACACTAAGACTGAGCCAGCCTTGGCGAAGATTTGTATTCGAGAAATCTCCAATAAAATAACTTGCATGATGTCGAGAAAAGGAAAAATTCCGTTTTTATTTCAGCAGTATGCCAACTAAAAGAGACATTGAGGATTAATCGAATATTTTCAAAACTATCCAAATTTTATTGAAAATATCATTGGAATTCCTTTTTAAAGAGGATTTTCTTTTCCTTCTCCCAAATAATCGTGATCTGCAATTAATAAGCGCTAACGACCAAGCTCACCTGCCGCCGTGGAGCAAGCCCGAAGGGCGTAGCGGAATGGCGGTCAGGTGGAGCGACTTGTTAGCGCAGCGAACCTTTAGAATTTTTTCGACCAACTCGGAACCTTCCCTTAAAAACAGATGTTCATTCGAAAAAGCTCTTTCTGTTTTTTATACGGATTTTTGAGCCGAGGTCAACTATTTCTTTCAGAAAATGTGCTTTCAAAATGTTCCAATAATAATTCTGGGCTATCGAAGGCTTCATTTCTGGCTTTTTGTCTGTGATTTGGCTGCCTTTTGATGAACCCAATAATTTTGATGAGCCTTCAATTTGCTCTGAATTATCGAGCAATTTTGAGGAAGAATAGGGTATCTAAAATTTTACGCTCTGAATTAAAAAAATCTTCCTTTTTTA
>JALWUZ010000510.1 GCA_027079895.1 Anaerolineae bacterium | reverse complement strand
GGGTAGGGAGGGAGAGCGCGATGGCAGCCGATGTTCTCATTGGCGTGCCGGGCGGAGTCCTCCCGCAGGCCGAATTGGAGGTAGAACTGCCACGTCCCCTCCGGGAAGGCGGCGGCGGGGTCTTTCCCGGCCAGTTGCAGCAGCCGCTGATAGGCGTACAGCACGGCGGCCGGCCCGGCCACGAAGACGCCGTACAGTCCGCGCGGGAGCAGGCCGATGCCGCGCATCAGGGTGGCGATGTCCTTGCGCACCTGGGAGGGCGCGACCTGACGGCCCTTGAGTTTCATCAGGCCGCTGAGGACGAAGGCGGGGAGGTTGCCGGCCGGCAGCACTCTGGCGACCTCCTGCTGGATGGCGCGGATCTCCGGCAAGGTCAATCGGGTGAGTTTGATGAGGGTGCTCTCGTCCACCTGACGGAGGGCGGCGATAGTCGCCCGGCGAGAGCGTTCCAGGGTCTCTGGGGTGGATTTGTCCATCGTTCGCTCATATCCGGTCAGGGGGCGACGGGCGGCAGCCGCTCGCCGACGACGGCGCAGCGGAAGCCCAGGCCGGCCCCTTTGGCCTTCGCCGGGTCGCCGACCTCGCGGTTGGTGACACGGGCGTAGGCGGAGCCGTAGCCGTAGGAACCGCCCCGCATCACTTTCTGCGTGCCCTGGTCGGGGCCGGCGGGGTCCGGCGGCAGGTCGGCGCGGCTGTAGTAATCGCGGCTGTACCAATCGGCTACCCACTCCCAGACGTTGCCGGCCATGTCCATCAGACCGTAGGGGCTGGCGCCGGCCGGGTAACTGCCGACGGGTGTCGTGCGTCCCAGGCGGCTCCCCAGGTAGTTGAGTCGGCTGTCGTCAGGCTCCTCGTCTCCCCAGGGGTAGCGCCGTTTGACGCCGGCGGCCGGGTCCCAGGAGGCGGCTTTTTCCCACTGCGCCTCGGTCGGGAGACGCACGTCCCAGCCGGTCGCGGAGGCCAGCCAGCGGCAGTAGGCATCGGCCTGCTCCCAGGTGACGTAGACGACGGGGTGGTCGCCCAGCGACGGGGTGTCGTAGGCGTCGGTGTTGGCCGGCGGGGTGCAGTCCCCCGCCGTGACGCACAGGCGGTACTGGTCGTTGGTCACTTCCGTTTCGTCCATCCAGAAGGGGCCGAGGGTGACGGTGTGTTGGGGACGCTCGTCGGCGTTGGCCTCCGGGTCGTCGTCGGGGGCGCCCATCAGGAA
>JALWUZ010000509.1 GCA_027079895.1 Anaerolineae bacterium | reverse complement strand
GGGTGGCGAAGTCGGCGGGATAGGGGGCCGCGCTGCCGTAGGTCTCCCGGTCGTAGGCAAATTCCCATCCGGCGGGCTGGGGCCGGCCGTCGGCGGTGAAAGTGGCCGGAGCCGGGGCGGGAGCCGGTTCGACGGGATGGGCCAGGCGCAGGGTGTCGTAGTCGGCGGCGACGATTTCCAGGCGGTAGTCGCCGGCGGGGGGCAAAGTCACCAGACGGCCCAGGAAGGGCAGGCGCGGCTTGCCGGGCTCGTCGCCGTCGAGGTAGCCGGCGATGGAGACGCGGGTGTAGGCCCGGCCATCGTCGCCGATGACGGTGGTCAGGGTGTAGGGTGCGCCGCGCCACTCCCATTCGAGCAGCGGGACGGCGGCCTCGTCGGCCTGGGCGGGCGAGGCCGGGGTGAGTGCGCCGACGAGCAGGGCGATGAGCAGCAGAAACGTCATCGGGTTTGTGTTTCGGGTTGCCATATCTCTCTCCCCTCTGTTCTTGTTACCCTCCCGCGGGCCGCGATGACCCGCGGGAGGGTGGATGGACTTACTGCCCCCGCACGACCAGCGGCAGGTAGAGCCGATGGGCCGCGCCAGCGGTGGGGACGGTGACGGAGACGGGGCCGAACGTGGCGCGTCCGCCGTCGTTGTTCACTGCCAGCAGCCAGTACCAGTAGGTGTGTCCCGGCCGGGCTGTGTCGTCCCAGTAGGAGTAGGTCGCGCCGTCCGCGCCGCCCAGGGCGGGCTGCGAGGCGAGTTGCTCCGCCCGGTCGAGTTGCGACTGGTCGCCCCGGTAGACCCGGAAGCCGTAGGTGTCCAGTTCCATCCAGGTGGCCCACTCGACGAGGACGCCGTTCCCGTCCTCCTGGGCGATGGCCCGCAGGTAGCGCAGGGTGAGGGCGGTGGGCACGGCGGTGATCGGCTCGTCGTCATCGTCCTCGTCGGCGGGGTTGCCGCCGGTGTCCACCGCGCCGGTGACGATGGCGGTGTTGACCGTCTGGGTAATGTCGGCGACGGCGATGAAGGTGGTGGTGACGACGAACTGGTCATCGGGCACCAGGTCGCGCCCGAAGGACTGGGTCAGGTCGTCCCAGGCGATCCACCCGGAGGCGTGGTCTACGACGGTGGGCGAGTAGGGGGCCGCGGCGACGAACCGCAGGTAGCGGTAGTCGTAGTCGTCGGCCAGCGGCACAATGTCGAGGGTGCTGGAGCCGACGTTGCGGACGCGGATGGTGAAGGTGAAGACGCCGTTGAACCAATCGCGCTCGGTCAGTTGTTTGATGACCTCCACAGCCGGCCGCCCGACGGTCACGGTGGTGGTGCCGGTGCCGGTGATGGTGCCGGTGGGCGTGCCGCCGCCGGCGAAGGCGACGTTGACGAGCGGCTCGGAGGGGGTGCCGGTGACGGTGACGGCGAAGGTGACGGCGATGGCCTGGGCGGGGTTCAACGGGCCGAGGTCGCGCCAGACGAGGGTCTGACCGGCGATGGTGTCGGGGTCGGAGGGACGGCCGGAGCCGACGACGTAGTCGAGGAGCGGCGAGGGCAGGGTGTCGGTCAGCACCAGCGGCGAGATGACGGACTGGCCGGTGTTGGTGAGGCGGATGGTGTAGGTGATCATCTCGCCGGGGACGACCTGGGTCGGGGTGGCATCTTTGGTCATCTCCAAGCCGAAGGCGGTGATCCGGTAGAAGCCGAAGTCCACGGTGAGGTTGGAGTTGGGGTCGGGGGTGGTGTGGTCGAGGTCGGCCACGTCTTCGCCGGTGGGCTCGGTGCCGAAGGTGAGGGTGACGATGCCGGAGGAGACGCCGGCGATCGCCGCCCGCCCGCCGGAGACGGGGATGCCGTTCTCGTCCACGTCCTCGTTCTGGTCGTTGTCGGCGTTCTCCTCCGTCGGGACGGTGGACTCGTAGCCGAACAGCGGGCGGCCGCTCTCGAACTGGCTCGGCGGGATGTGGACGAAGTATTGCCCCGCGCTCAGGCCGGAGAAGAGGTAGCGTCCGGCGGCGTCGGTGGTGGTGGTCAGCAGGGCCGGGGTGGTGGCGGGCACGTCACCGGCGCGGTAGAGTTCCATCAGCACGCCGGAGACTCCCGTCTCGCCGGCGGAGGGCTCGTAGATGCCGTTGTTGTCGTAGTCGTACCAGACCAGGTCGCCCAGGCTGAGAGTGGCGGTGAAGAAGCCGAAGTCGGCGGTGAAGTTGACGTTGTCGTCGTCGAGGTAGCCGGTGTAGTTGACCTGATTCTCGCCGGTGATCTCGTCGTTCGGTTGCAGGACGTAGAGCGTGCTGCTGATGCCTTTCGTTTGCAGGAAGAGGGTGTCAACGCCGTTTTCGTCGCCGTCGTCATCGGTGGTCTCGTCGTCGCCGTTGCCGGTGGAGGAGACGTAGCCCACCAGCGGGCCGGTGGCGGTGAACGCGCCGGCCGGGATGTGGACGTAGTAGGTGCCGGGGTTGAGCAGGTCGAAAGCGTAGTAGCCGCTGGCGTCGGTGGTGGTGGTCAGGAGCGGGGTCGCGTCGCCCAGACGGAAGAGTTGCACTTCGACCCCTGGCACGCCGCGCTCGTCGCTGTCGAAGATGCCGTTATCGGTGTGGTCGCCCGCGCCGGTGTCGAACCAAACGACGTTGCCGATGGCGACCAACTCCACGAAGCCGAAGTCGGCGGTGAAGTTGACGTTGTCGTCGTCGAGGACGCCGGTGTAGTTGGACTGCTCCTCACCGGTGCGCTCGTTGTCCGGCGCGAGGATGTAGAGCGTGCTGCTGATGCCGGTCGTCGCCAGCGCGGGTTGGTCTACGCCGTTCTCGTCGCCGTCCTGGTCGGTGATCTCGTCCATGCCGTTGCCGATGGACGACACGTAGCCGTGGAGCGGCCCGCCGGCCTGGAAGTTCTCCGCCGGTAGGTGGACGATGTAGGCGTCCGGCAGGAGGTTGTCGAAGACGTAGCGACCGTTGCCGTCGGTGGTGGTGGTCAGGAGCGGCGTCGCCCCACCCTGCCGGAAGAGTTGCACCGTGACGCCGGCGGCCGGGCTCTCGTCGCCGTCGAAGACGCCGTTGTTGTAGTGCGCCCCCGCGCCGGTGTCGAACCAGACCAGGTTGCCGATGGCGACCAAGTCGTCGGGGATGAAGAAGCCGAAGTCGGCGGTGAAGTTGACGTTGTCGTCGTCCAGGTAGCCGGTGTAACTGGTCTGGTCGTCGGTAATCGGCTCGCTGTTCGGCGCGAGGACGTAGAGCGTGCTGCTGATGCCGGTCGTCGCCAGCGCGGGCTGGTCAACGCCGTTCTCGTCGCCGTCGTCGTCGGTAGTCTCGTCCGCGCCGTTGCCGATGGAGGAGATGTACCCCGCCAGCGGCCCGCCGGCCTGGAAGTTCTGCGCCGGGAGGTGGACGTAGTAGGTGTAGGGCCGGAGGTTGTCGAACTGGTAGTAACCGCTGATGTCGGTGGTGGTGGTCAGGACGGGCGTCGTCTCACCCTGGCGGAACAGTTGCACCGTGACGCCCGACACGCCGCTTTCGTCGCTATCGAAGATGCCGTTGTTGGCATGCCCTCCCGCCCCGGTGTCGAACCAGACGACGTTGCCGATGGCGACCAACTCCACGAAGCCGAAGTCGGCGGTGAAGTTGACGTTGTCGTCGTCGAGGTAGCCGGTGTAACTGGTCTCGTCGTCGGTGATCGGCTCGGTGTTCGGCGCGAGGATGTAGAGCGTGCTGCTGATGCCGGTCGTGGCGAGGTCGGGCTGGTCTATGCCGTTCTCGTCGCCGGTGTCGTCGGTGGTCTCGTCCGCGCCGTTGCCGACGGACGACACGTAGCCGTAGAGCGGCCCGCCGGCCTGGAACTCGCCGGCCGGGATGTGGACGTAGTAGGTGCCGGGGTTGAGGAGGTCGAACTGGTAGTACCCGCTGATGTCGGTGGTGGTGGTCAGGACGGGCGTCGTCTCTCCCTGGCGGAACAGTTGCACCTCGACGCCCACGACCGGGCTCTCGTCGCTGTCGAAGAGGCCGTTGTTGGTGTGGTCGCCCGTGCCGGTGTCGAACCAGACCACGTTGCCCAGGGCGACCAGTTGCACGAAGCCGAAGTCGGCGGTGAAGTTGACGTTGTCGTCGTCGAGAACGCCGGTGTAGTTGATCTGATTCTCGCCGGTAATCTCGTCGTTCGGTTGCAGGACGTAGAGCGTGCTGCTGATGCCGGTCGTGGCGAGGTCGGGCCGGTCTATGCCGTTCTCGTCGCCGTCGTCGTCAGTAATCTCATCGTCGCCGTTGCCGACGGACGACACGTAGCCGTAGAGCGGCCCGCCGGATTGGAAGTTCTCCGCCGGCAGGTGGACGATGTAGGTGTCCGGCCGGAGGTTGTCGAAGACGTAGCGACCGTTGCCGTCGGTGGTGGTGGTCAGGACGGGAGCCGCCTGGCCGGAGATGTAGAGCGTCACCGTGACGCCCGGCACGCCGCTTTCGTCGCCGTCGAAGACGCCGTTGTTGGTGTGGTCGTCCGCGCCGGTGTCGAACCAGACGACGTTGCCGATGGCGACCAGGTCGTCGGGGACGAAGAAGCCGAAGTCGGCGGTGAAGTTGACGTTGGCGTCCGTAAGCACGCCGGTGTAACTGGTCTGGTCGTCGGTAATCGGCTCGCTGTTCGGCGCGAGGATGTAGAG
>JALWUZ010000508.1 GCA_027079895.1 Anaerolineae bacterium | reverse complement strand
ATACGCTAATCCGCCACTGATGGGGTTACAAATGCGTTACGGAGAGGTTGCCACACGGTATATATTATCCTACTTCCCGCAGAAGTCAACTTCCCCTACCGCCTGAGCGATAATGATGGTATAATACCGCACAACTGCTCACCACCTGACTGAGA
This sequence comes from Anaerolineae bacterium, assembly GCA_027079895.1. Taxonomy (GTDB): domain Bacteria; phylum Chloroflexota; class Anaerolineae; order B4-G1; family B4-G1; genus JALWUZ01. The sequence continues at coordinate 4,486 of JALWUZ010000508.1, read as the reverse complement.
ACAATGCCCAACCTGACGCGCAGAGAATTCATCAAACTGGGCGGGGCCGCCCTGGCCAGCATGACGCTCCCTCCGCTCCCGGCCCGTGACCTGCTGGTTCGTGCCACCGTGCGCCGGGGACGGGTCACTACCTGGCGGATTCGCGTCCACACAGAGCCGGACGGTCGCGCCCCGACGGTTCGCTTCTACCAGTACGACGATGTCATCTCCTACTTCGAGGAGGTGGAGGCCCCCGGCGACAACCCCCACAACTCCATCTGGCTGCGGGTCATTGACGGCTACGTCTACTCCTCCTTCGTCCAGCCGGTCGAAGTCCACCTCAATACCCCTTTGCAGCACCTCCCCTTTCTGGGGCTGTGGGGCGAAATCAGCACCCCGTACACCGACGCCCGCTCCGCCCCCTCGCCGGAGGCCCGACGGGTCTACCGCCTGTACTACAGTTCCGTCTACCGCATCGTGGAGTCGGTGTGGGGCGACGACCACCGCATTTGGTACCGCCTCTACGACAACCTCATCCCCCACAGCGAACTCTACGTCCACGCGGAGCACGTGCGCCCCATCTACCCGGAAGACCTGGCGCCCATCTCGCCCCACGTCTACGACAAGCGTATCGAAGTCTCGCTGGCGGAGCAACTGCTGACCGCTTACGAGAACGATGAGCCGGTGTTCTCCACTCACATCTCCGGCGGACTGGGCGGCGACCGAGCCACCCCCACCGGCTACTTCCACATCAACTTCAAATCGCCGTCACGCCACATGGTGGGGGAGGACTACAACCTGCCCGGCGTCCCCTTCGACTCCTACTTCTGGGGCAGCGTCGCCATTCACGGGGCTTACTGGCACAACGATTTCGGCCGCCCGCGCAGTCACGGCTGCGTGAACGTCCCCTCGGAGGCCGCCCGCTGGATTTTCCGCTGGAGCAGGCCGTTGTTCCCTTACGACAGAGACCACTGGCGCGTCACCAGCGGCGGCACGCCGGTGATTGTCTACTGACCTGCTTGGCGTCCATCGCAATCAAGAAGGAGGCTCTCGAATGCGCATCAGCATCTGGCTCAAAATCCTGTTCGTCCTGGTGGCCGTCGTCGTGGCGGTCAGCCTGCTGGGGGTCGGCTCCGTGCTCTACACCGTGCGCCGTCCCTGGCCTAAAATCAACGGCAAGGTGAAGGTGGACCACATCCACGACGAAGTGACCATCATCCGCGATAACTGGGGCATCCCCCACATCTACGCCTCCACCCCCTACGACCTGTTCTTCGCCCAGGGGTACGTCCACGCCCAGGACCGCTTCTGGCAGATGGAGTTCTGGCGGCGCACCGGCACCGGCCGGCTGTCGGAACTGCTCGGCCCGGCCGCCCTGGACTCCGACCGCTTCCTCCGCACCCTGGGCTGGCACCGCGTCGCCGCGGAGGAGTTGGAGCGGCTAGACCAGGACACCCTGGAGATTCTAGAGGCTTACGCCGACGGCGTCAACGCCTACATCTCCACCCACAAAAAGCGGCTGGGGCTGGAGTTCACCTTCTTGGGGCTGAGCGGCGTGGACTTCGAGATCGAGCCCTGGACGCCCCTCAACACCCTCACCTGGGCGCAGGCGATGGCCTGGGACCTGGGCGGCAACCGAAGCGCGGAACTGCTTCGCGCCCACATCATCGCCCGCCTGGGCCGCGACGCCGTCAACGTCCTGATGCCCCCCTACTCCGCCGACCACCCCGTCATCGTCCCCCATCCGGTGAACGCGGCCACCGTGGACGCCATCCCCGACGCCGCCTTCGACCTTACCGTGCTGGGCAACGGATGGGGTATCGGCAGCAACAACTGGGTCATCTCCGGCGAGCGCACCGAGACCGGCATGCCGATCCTGGCGGACGACCCCCACCTGGGCATTCAGATGCCCTCCATCTGGTACGAAATCGGCCTCCACTGCGAACCGGTCGGCTCCAAGTGCCCCTACAACGTCGTCGGCTCCTCCTTCGCCGGCGTGCCGGGGGTCATCATCGGCCACAACGACCACATCGCCTGGGGCGTCACCAACCTGGGGCCCGACGTGCAAGACCTGTTCATCGAGAAGGTCAACCCGGAGAACCCCAATCAGTACGAGTACAAGGGGGAGTGGGAGGACATGGAGATCATCACCGAGACGATCACCGTCGCCGGCGAGGACGAGCCGGTGGTGGTGCGAGCGCGTCTCACACGCCACGGGCCCATCATCAACGACATCGCCGGCGGGCCCGAAGAGGACTGGGCCTTCGGCTGGCAGCCGCTGGCTCTTTCCTGGACGGCGTTGCAGCCCAGCACGCTGATCAACAGCATCCCGCTCCTGGACCGGGCCACCAACTGGGAGGAGTTCCGCGCGGCCCTGAAATACTGGGACGTGCCGAGCCAGAACTTCGTCTACGCCGACGTGGAGGGGAACATCGGCTACCAGGCGCCGGGCCGCATACCCATCCGCATCTCCGGCGACGGCTCCGCCCCGGTGCCGGGCTGGACGGGGGAGTACGAGTGGAAAAGTTACATCCCCTTCGACGACCTCCCCTACTCCTTCAACCCGGAAGAGGGATACATCGCCACCGCCAACAACGCCGTCGTCGGGCCCGACTACCCCTACCTCATCACCAACGACTGGCTGCCCGGCTACCGCGCGCGGCGGATTGTGGAGTTGCTGGAGGGCAACGACTCCGTCTCCATAGCCGACGTGCAGCAGATGCAGGCCGATGTCCACCCCGTCTGGGCCGACGACGTGCTCTCCTACCTCCTGGTGCTCCCCGTCACCGGCACCGGCCGCACTCCGGCGGAGGAGCGCGACCTGACGGAAGGGCTGGAACTGCTGCGAGCCTGGGACCGTCGCGCCGACCGCGACAGCGCGGCAGCGGCCCTCTTCGAGGCGTTCCGCATGCGCCTGATTGACCTCACTTTCGGCGACGAACTGGGCGAGCAACTCCTGGCCCGCGCCCGCACCCACCTGGCCGTCGCCCTGGTGAACATCCTCGCGGACGAGGACTCCCCCTGGTTCGACAATCGGAACACCCTCGACATAGTTGAGACGCGGGACGACATCCTGCTCCAGGCCCTGGAAGAGGCCATCGGCGAGTTGCGGGAGACGCTGGGGAACAACATGTCCCGCTGGCGGTGGGGCGACCTGCACCAGGCGACTTTCGTCAACAAGAGCCTCGGCGCGTCCGGCATCACCATCGTCGAGCGCATTTTCAACCGCGGGCCGGTCGAGGTGGACGGCACCATCGCCACCATCAACAACACTGGCTACAGCATGCGCCATCCCTACGCCGTGAGAATCGTCCCCTCCTACCGGCAGATCATTGACCTGGGGGACTTGAGCAACTCCGTCTCGATGCACACGACGGGGCAGTCGGGCCACCCGTTCCACCGGCACTACGACGACATGATTGACCCCTGGCGGAACGTCCAGTACCACCCGATGCTCTGGGAGCGGAGCGACGTGGAGGCCGCCGCCGAGGGGACGCTGATCCTGCGGCCCAAGTAGGTGGACAGGAGCACCCTATGACCCAAGCCCTCTACCGCAAATGGCGACCGCGCACCTTCGAGGAGGTGGTGGGCCAGGACCACATCATCCGCACCCTGCGCAACGCCCTCGCCTCCGGGCGCATCCACCACGCCTACCTATTCACCGGCCCGCGCGGCACCGGCAAGACGACCACCGCCCGTCTGCTGGCGAAGGCGATCAACTGCCTGGCCCCGGAGACGGAACGGCCCTGCAATCGGTGTGAGATCTGTCAGGCCATCAACGAGGGGCGGCTGCTCGACCTGATCGAGATTGACGCCGCCTCCCACACCGGCGTGGACGACATCCGGGAACTGCGGGACCGCATCGGCTTTCGGCCCAGCCAGGCCCGCTACAAGGTGTACGTCATTGACGAAGTCCACATGCTCTCCACCTCGGCCTTCAACGCCCTGCTCAAGACGCTGGAAGAGCCCCCGCCCTACGCCATCTTCGTCCTGGCGACCACCGAACCGCACAAAATCCCGGCCACCGTCCTTTCCCGCTGCCAGCGGTTCGACTTCCGCCGCATCCCCCTCGACATCCTCATCGCCAACCTGGAACGCATCGCCCAGGCGGAGGGCATCGCCGCCGACCGGGACGCCCTGACCCTCATCGCCCACCACGCCACCGGCAGCATGCGGGACGCCGAAAGCCTCCTCGACCAACTCTCCTCCTACGGCGACGGGAGCGTCACCCTGGAGACCATCCGCGACGCCCTCGGCACCGGCACGGAGGAGACCGTCTTCCAGGTCGCCGACGCCCTGATTCGGGGCGACCTGGCCCAGGGCCTGACGCTCATCAATCAGGCAGTCGAACAGGGAGCCTCCCCCCGCCAGTTCGCCCGCCAGATCGTGGAGCACCTGCGGACGCTGCTCCTGCTCCGCCTGGAAGCCGCCGTCGCCCTCCCCCCCGTCGCCGCCGACCGGCTGCCCGACCTGAAAGCCCAGGCGGAGGCCGTCACCGTCCCGGCCC
>JALWUZ010000507.1 GCA_027079895.1 Anaerolineae bacterium | reverse complement strand
CATCTGCGGGAAGAGTTCGACCATCAGGTCGGCCATATTCTCCGGCCTGAGCAACTCGATCATCGCCTCGAAGGTGGCCCACTGTTCCAGGGCGTAGCCGGTCGAATCGCGGTAGGGAATCCCCAACCCCTGGGCGACCAGCCCGCCGAAATCCATCACCGGCAGGTCGCGCCCGGTCTTCTCCACCGAAACGCGCAACTGCACCTGGCAGCAGGGGCAGGTGGAGACGATCGCCTCGGCCCCCACGGCGTCCGCTTCGCTCAGCCGCTTGTCACCGGCGATCTTGGCTGCCTCAGGGTCGTCAATCAGGCTGAGGACGCCGCCGCAGCACAGGCCGTGCTCCCGATTGTGCTCCATCTCGACCAGTTCCAGGCCGGGGATGGCGGTCAGCACCTCACGGGGCGGCTCGTAGATGCCACCGGCGCGGCCCATGTGACAGGAGTCGTGCCAGGTGACGCGCAGGTTGACCTCGTGGTCGAACTCCAACTTCCCCTCCTCGACGCTTTCCGCCAGCACCTCGGAGATATGCACCGCCTCGAAGGGGTAATCCAGCCCGACCTTCTCGGCCCATTGCGGGTAGTAGGTGTGCCACACCAACCAGCAGGCCGGGCAGGTGGTGACGACCTTCTTGACGCCGCGCTTCTTCATCTCCGTGACGTTGTGTTTCATAATGTCCACGAAGGTGTCCCACTTGCCGGCGACCAGCATCGGGATACCGCAGCAAGCCTCGTCCTCACCCAAGTAGGTGAAATCCACCCCGGCTTTCGACAGCGCGATGACGGACGATTGGGCGATGTCCTGCTCGACGTAGGAGGCGGTGCAGCCGGGGAAGTAGGCGATCTCCGCCTGGTCGGGAAACTCGATGTCCAGGTCTTTGGCCCAGGCCGCCCGGTCTTTCTGGTACGCTCCCCAGATGTTGTGCTGCTGCTCGGTGCTGGCCCGCATAATCTCGAAGGGAGGCAGCGTCAGACGGTCTTGATCGTGAATCAACGCCCCGCGCATGTCCATCCAGGAAGGCTCGATCGGCAGTTCCAGCGGGCACTCGACATCGCACCGCTCGCAGGTGGTGCAGGCCATGAACTTATCCACCCACTTCTGATCCAATTTGGCCCGGCCGTGCATGTACTCCCGCAGGAAGAACCACTTGCCGCGCGGCGAAGTGGACTCCCATCCTCGGCTGTAGTACTCGGTGCAGTTGTCCACGCAGTAGCCGCACTGGGCGCAGGTGTAGGCATACCAGGCCACGTTGTCGGGGATGCCCCGCTTGCCGGCCCCGGCCATCCGCTCCTGCCCCACGTTCACTTTGGCCATGTTGCCCGCCATACGGATGAGCGGCTCGAAGTTACCGGCAATCCCCATAAACGTGCTCATCAGGCTGCGGTCGAGGATTTTGCCGGGGTTCATAATCTTCTGCGGGTCAATCTCCCCCTTGAACTCCCGCAGGCGGCGCACCCGCTGGGCTCCCAGGATGTTCTCCGCCTCGTGGACGAAGTAGAGGCCGCTGGCGTAGGCCCGCCCGCCGTACTTCTTCGCCTTCTCGATGGTGGAAAGGGCCAGCGCGAAGGCGACGTTGTAGAGGAGATTGCGCTCGTCGTGGGGGATGAAGCCCAGCAGGACAACCTGGGGTTTCTCGCCCCCGGCGATCATCCCCTCGATGACCAGCGGCTGCTTGACGCCGGTCTCGATGTCCGTCAGAGCCTGTTCCAGGTTCTCCAACGGCAGCACCACCTCGGAGGGGATGAGGGACGGCCCCAGCCGCTTGACGTGCATAATCGAGAACCGCTCCTCCCACTCGTGATGAGCCAGTTCAGCCGGAAGCAGGCGGCCGTGCTTGGCGATGATGGCCTCCAACTTCTCCCGCACCTCGCCCGCCCGTGAAGCGGGGAAGACGAAGGTCGCCAGGTACTCCTCCGGCAACTTGGGGCCGTGCTCCTCGACCGGATGGCCGTGCTCGATCTTCGGCGGGAGGTTGTTCTTGAGATGGGCCATCTTCGGGTTGATGAAAGTGGCCGACCAGAGGGGCAACTTCTCGGCGACGATCTCCTTGACGGCGGCGGTCAGCCCGGCGACGTTGGCGAAGCGGCCACCGACGACGACCTCCTCCTCCAGCGGACGCACCCGGAGCGTGATCTGGGTGATGATGCCGGTGATGCCCTCGGCGTCGGCGATCAGGTCCAGGTCGGCGCCGGAGAACTCCCGCACCTCGCCGCTGGGGAGCACGACGCGGGCGGAGACCACGTTGCGCGGGAAATCGAGGTACTCGAACGAGCCGTAGCCGAAGCCGCCCTGCGCCAGCCACCCGGCGACGGTGGACGAGGGCGCACTGGAAGGGTACAGCCGCAGCGCGAGCCCTTGCTTGGCGAGTTCGGTCTCCAAATTCTGCCAGACGATGCCCGGCTGGACGGTGGCGGTGAGGTTATCCGCGTCCACGCTCACCAGGCCCCGCATGTTCCAGAAGGTCACGATGATGCCCCCCTTCACGGGGATGATGCCGCCGTAGCCGGAGGTCGCCTTGCCGCGCGGCACCAGCGGAATCCGGTTCTGATTCGCCCAGCGCACCAGGGCGATGATCTCCTCCTCGTTCTGGGGCTGGACGATGGCGTCGGCCAACGCCTTGCCGATGAGCGGTTTGACCATCGAAGGCATAACGCCCACGTCGTGGCTGTAGATCTTGCGCTCCATCAAGTCGGCGGAGAAGCGGTCGCCGAACTTTTCCCGCAGCCACGCCTCCTGACTGGATGTCAGTTTTCCCATCTTTCTGCCTCCTCGAATTTATCGTCAACAGCAAAACGAGTTGCGACCGATGCGCAACCCGCATTTACTCCCGATTAGCACCCCCGCCGGCCCCCATCACGCTCGCCCGATGGGAGAGGATGTCGGCCAGCATTTCCCGCATGATGTCCAGCGCGGCGATGATGCGGTGATCCGTCAGGGAGTAGTAGACTGATGTCCCTTCCCGCTCCGAACGCACCAGGCCCCTGTCCCGCAGGACTTTCAGGTGATGGGAGGCGGTCGGTTGGGGGATGTTCAGCGCGTTGGACAACTCGGTCACGTTGCGCGGATGGTCGGCCAGGAGGTACAGGATCAGCACTCGTTTGGGGTCTCCCAGCCCCTCGCAGACGTGGGAGTGGAGCAGTTTCATCTCTTGCTCCAACCGCGCGGTGACGTTTTTCATTCCCATAACCTCGCTGGCCTTTGGACGGTGGGCATTGTACTACAATATCAATAGTTGTCAATAAAATCATAAAGCAATGGAGGCCGTCAGGCTCATCCCAGGTAATAGGCCAGGGCGTGCATCATAATCGAGACCCCCACCGCCAACGCTCCCTCGTCGAAGTCGAAGCGCGGGTTGTGGTGCGGGGCGTCCAATCCCAGCCGGTGGTTCGCCGAGCCGAGGAAGAAGTAGCAGCCCGGCACCTCCTGTAGGAAGAAAGCGGCGTCCTCGCTCCCCATCGTCCGGTCGCCGGAGGAGACGTGCTCCGGCCCGACGACCGCCTCCGCCGCCGCCCGGACGACCCGCGTCACTTCCGGGTCGTTGACCAGCGCGGGCGAGAGCGAGACGATGTCCAGGTCCGCCTGCGCCCCGCAAGCCGCCGCCACTCCCTCGACGACCTCCCGCACCCGGCGCAGCACCACTTCTCGCACGTCGGGGTCGTAGGTGCGGATGGTGCCGCTCATCTTCACCTCCGGCGGGATGACGTTGAAGGCGTCGCCGCCGTGAATCGTCCCCACCGTCACCACCGCTGCGTCCAGCGGCTTGACGTTCCGGCTGACGACGGTCTGCAAGGCGGTGATGATCTGCGCGGCGGCGACGATCGGGTCCACCGTTTTGTGCGGCTGCGCACCGTGCCCGCCGTGACCGCGTACCGTGCAGTGCCACACCTCGGCGGCGGCCATCACCGGCCCGGCGGTGACGGACACCTCTCCCAGCGGCTTGTCGTTCCAAAGATGGAGCGCGAGCACGACGTCCGGGCGGGGGTTGGCCAGTACCCCCGCGTCCACCATCACTTCGGCCCCGTTCATCCCCTCCTCCCCCGGCTGGAAGACCAGTTTGAGGGTGCCTTTCATCTCGTCCCGGTGCTGCGCCATCAGCGTGGCGACGCCCAGGCCGATCGCCATGTGCCCATCGTGGCCGCAGGCGTGCATGACGCCGGGGTGCTGGGAGATGTAGTCGGTCTCGTTCTCCTCGGTGACAGGGAGCGCGTCCATATCGAAGCGGGCCATCACCACCGGCCCGTCGGAGCCGCGCCCGCCCTCCAGCAGGCCGACGACGCCGGTATAGGCGATGCCGGTCTGCACCTGATACCCCAGTCCGCGCAGCACGTCGGCGATGACGTCGGCGGTGCGGTGCTCCTGGAAGCCCAGTTCCGGGTGGCGGTGGAAGTCGCGCCGCCACTCAATCAACTGTTGGGATAGAGATTGAGCCTCTGCCTGGTAATCTGTTGTCATCGTTTCCTCCGTAATCGTGTGTTTGTGGGTTCGTGCTCTCGACGGCGGGCAGGAGCGTACCCGGCCCGCTGGCGGCGGATGAATCCGTTATCTCACCGGCGACGGATGAATCCGCCGCTTCACCGGCGACGGATAAATCCGCTATCCACCGGCGACGGATAAATCCGCCGCCTGGGTTTCCTCGCTCACACGCTCTGCG
>JALWUZ010000506.1 GCA_027079895.1 Anaerolineae bacterium | reverse complement strand
GTGTTCTGCACGGTGAGCGTCCAGGTGATGCGGTCGCCGACATCGGCGGTCTGGGAGTGGGGGGATTTGGTGACGTTCAAGGCCGGGCTGCGCACGTTCACCGTAGTTGTGTCGGAGATGGTCTGCGGGTCGGGAGCGGTGCAGAGGGCGTGGCTATCGTAGTTGAGGGTGCCGGTCGCCGGATAGCCGCCGACGACCGGGCAGAGCAACCCGACACCAGCCACGCTGTGTACCCGCATTCGCATCTCGAACGAGAAGGATGAGGAGCCGGTGGGCCGGCCGGGGATCTCGTCCCAGAGGAAGACCGGGGCCGAACCGGACGGCGTGCCGTTGCCGCTGATGATCTGGGTCGGGCTCATGCCGTTGCTGACGCTGACGAGCCTATCGTAGACGTAGCCGGAGGGCAGGGTGACGGTCAGCCGGTCGGTGTAGGCTGTGGAGCCGTAACTGTAGATGGTGACGACGAGGTCGCCGCTGCACGATTCCAGCGGGCCGGAGGAGAGGGCCAGGTCGAGGTCGGGGAGGGTGTGCAGCCGGGCACTGTCCTGCGGAACGACGTCGCTGGTGCAGCCGTCATTGTCGCAGCCGAAGGTCAACTGCGTCTCGTTCTCGGTCGGGGTGATGCAACTGCCGCCGGCGACGGTGCCGGTGATGTAGAAGACCAGCGGGTCCGCCTGCGGGACGAAGTCGCCGATGTCCCAGGTGATGGTGCGGGTGGCGGGGAAGATGGTCGGAGTGTAGCCGGTGGTGTAGGTGGTGGGGTTGAAGTTGGCCGGCCAGGTGTCGGAGAGGATGACGTTGTGGGCGACGTAGGAGCGGTCGGTGGGGTGATTGTAGGCCCGCAGCCGCCAGACGATGGTCTGACCGGGTTCGACGTAGATGTCGTCGTCGAAGGTGGTCTCGCCCGCCCCTTTGCCGTCCTTGACGACCTCCATATCCGGCTGGAGGGTCTGGAGGGTGACGGAGTCCTCGGTGTACCCCAGGTGCTTGCCGCAGGGCGCCTCGGCGGAGGCGGAGGCGAAGGAGTGAGGCGTGTTCGGCGGGACGCAGGAGGTGCGCACCGGCACCAGGATGCGGACGATGTGGAGCGGCGGGAGTTCGTTGAACCAGGTGTAGACGGAGGTACCGGTGGCGGAGACAGCCCGCCAGACGAGCAGGAGGTCTGTGCCGGAGTAGACCATCGCCGGAGTGAAGGCGGTAGTCTGGGCCAGGATGTTCTCCTGGTCGTCAATCACCGTCACCGTCATCGGCGCGCCGGGCACCGGGGTGAGACGGGAGAGCGTCTCGGTGATGTTGAGGGTGTAGAGCGCGACATCGGCGGAGGCGTTCTTGGTGGTGAAGATGATGGTGCCGGGGTCGCACATCGGCAGGTCGGCGGTCTCACCGTTGTTGGTCAGCAGGTAGGGGTCCGGGGTGTTGAAGCGCACTTCCGCCTGCGCCCGCTTGCAAAGCGTCCCGAAACACTCCTGCTGCGCCTGGATGGTGGCGTGCAGGGGGCTGCACTTGATCACACGGGCCGTCACGGTGATAGCCCGCTGGTCGTAGGGGGCGATCTCGGCGATGTGGAAGTAGACCGGGTTGGGGTCGGTGATGGGGAGCGTGCCGCTGACGGTGATGCCGCCCTTGCTGTCGGCGGTGTAGGTCGTCACTGCCAGACCGTTGATGATGTTGGTGGCGAGGACGTCGGTCGCGGTCAGGTTGCCGTTGTTGGAGACGAAGAACTTCCAGACGACCTCCCGCTGGCGCACGGTGTACTCGATCGGGGTGACGAAGAGGAGCAAGTTGGACCTGCGGTAGGTGTGGTTCAAGGTGGTGGAGTTGTTGTGAGGCAGGTCGCAGCGACTGAGGAAGGAGATGCCGGCGTTCCAGACGGCACTGTCAACGCAGTTGACGTCTATGTCGAAGCGGATTTCGCCGTCCCCTTCGGGGTCGAAGCCGGATGGGAAGGTGAAGGTGATGATGCCCCCGCTGCCGCTCGTCGAGGTCACTATGGTGACGGCGGGAGCCGCCGCCAGGCTGCCGGTGTAGGTGAAGTTGCGGGCGGTGCGGATTTCGGTGATGGAGGAGGTGAAAGTGACGACGATGTGGTCGGTCAACCGCCCGTGAGCGTTGTCGTGGACGGTGATGACGGCCTGATTGGTGTCGCAGCGGTCTATGACCGCCGGCGACAGGGATACGGACAGGTCGCCGCGCCCGACGGTCAGGATGAGTGCCATGTTGTAGGAATGATTGGCAGCGCAACTCTGAACATCGCTGAGGCCGGCAAGGAAAATCTGAGTCCAATCGTGGAACTCCGCGCTCACCTCGCCGTTCAGCACCCCTTCCGGGATGTCAACGGTGTAGGTGATGCGCAGGGAAACGTGCTGGGTTGGCGCACCGGCGGCGTCCAGGGGAGAAAGGTCAAGCACCAGCGGGCCGGTGGAGGTATCCGGCGTGATGTAGGAGGTGTAATCCACGCCGTTGATGGTGAGGGAGAGCGAATCGGTGCGGTATTCCAGGTAGACCGGACCGGGCAGTGCGCCGCCGACGCCGATGTTCCGCCCCAGGGCTTCGGTGAAGACGGAGCGGCTCCAGTCAATGGTGGCCGACCCTTGAGTGACGTACTCGTTGGTGATGGTCACTCCGTCGCCGCAGACTTCCAGGTCGCCGGAGTAGTCGTTGCCCGGCGAGATGCCCTCGGCGTTGCCGATAGCGGTCTCCTCGTCGGCCGCGGAGAGAAGCGGGTCGCACCGGGGGCAGATGGAGTTGGCGGTGCCGTGGGCGTTGTTCTCGGCGACGAACCCGGCCCCGCACGAGCCGGCCACAGTGATGGAGCGCACGTGGTAGGTCAGGGTCTCGGAGAAGGAGGCGGCGGTGCCGGGGTCGAAGTACCAGGTGATGGCCTTCGCAGTGGTGATGACGGTGCCGGCGGAGGGTATCACCGGGCCCACTAGGGTGAACTGCGAGGGGAGCGCGTCGGTGATGTAGAGCGAGCCGGAGATGTAGGCCGCGTTCGTGCCGGAGGCGTTCAGGACGTAGTCGAAATCGTCGCCGCTGAAGATGAAGGGCGGGGCGTCTTTGGAAAGCGCGAAGGTCGGCGCGGCCCCCTGGGCGTATTCGTAGTGGAGCGTCGCCGGGTTAGCGGGGAAGGGCTCGTGGGAGCAGACATCGTTATAGAGGGCGTTGAAGATAATGTCGCCCGTGCCGGCGGTGCAGATGGTGTCGGTCTGCGGGCGCATTTGGAAGGCGAGGGTGAGTCCGCTGGTGTTGGCCAGAACGGTGCCGGTGATGGCCCCGCCGGTGTAGGTGAAGACGCCATCCGCGGCCCCGTACTCCCAGTCGCCGCGCACGGAGCCGGGGACGAACTCCCAGAAGGAGTCGCTTTCGAGGCTGGAATCAATCCTGAAGTCCGCCGCCGGGCCGCCGGAGTTGCCAACGGTGATGACCACCGTGCGGGTGACGGGGTTGCAGTACGGGCACGTAATCGGCGAGGAGACATCCAGATGGATGTTCGGCAGTTGGGGGCTGAACAGGACGCTGGCGGTGGATTCGACCGGATTGGCAGGGACGGCGTCCCCCTCTTTGTTGCCGCACACCCAGACGCCCTGGGCGACGTTGGTCAGGTTACAGGCTTCGACGGTGCCAACGACGGTGAAGGTCTGCACATCGTTGATGCCCAGGGAGGGGATGGTGGCGGAGGGGTTGAGGTCGCCGGAGGGCTGGCTGAGGCTGATACCGCCGGTGTCGGTGATGATGGCGTCGTAGAGTACCCCCAAGCCGGTGTTCTGCACTTTGACGATCCAGGTGATGGGCCGCCCGTAGTCAATCGCGCCGATGTCCTGGACGGCCGGGTCCTTCCAAATAGAGAGGTTGCCCCGTCCGGTGGTGACGTTGAGGCCGCCGAAGTTCATCTCGTCGGGGGTAGCGGGGGGCGGGTCGGCGTTGTAGCGGATGCCCACTTCCAGCCGCTTGCCCGACTCCGCGCTGCACGTGGCCCGCAGTTTGAAGTTGAGGGTGAGGGTCTCACCAGCAGCGAGGTCATAGTTGGACTGGGGCGTCCAGGTGATAACGCCGGTGGCGTCGGAGACGTTGATGGGGATGTTGCCGCTGCTGTCCACCAGTTGGTCGCCGCCGTCGTGGATGAAGAACGCGGGATGGGTGGCGGTGAGGTAGATGCCGTAGGCGATCTCGGTCGAGCCGTTGTGAATCACGGCGGTGTAGACCTCACCTGAGCCGACCGGTGCGCCCAGGCTGGCGACGGAGGGCCCGATGACCTGCACGGAGAGCAAGGACATCGGGATGTCCCGCCGCAAGCGGGCCGGATGCTCGCGGCTGGGGCTCGTCAGTGGATGGGGCGCGGCGAACCAGTCCGGCAACGTGCCCGCCGCGACGCTGGCCGATGTGCCTCCTAGCGGCGCAGCAGCGGCCGGCAGGGGTGTAAAGGTGGTGCCGAGCATGTTGATGAGCATGGCGATGATCACAAAAGGTGTCAGTTTGTCTTTCATTCCCGCCCTCCTTCGGGGAAATGCTGAGCCAGATGCGGTGGCCCGGCGTGAGTTACACGTAACAACTCTATTATACCATGAGTTCGTTGGGAAATGGTTTGCAATCGGGTTTGGAAACGGTTTGTAATCGTCGGGGAGGGGCAGGTTTGCAAGTATGCAAGTTTGCAAG
>JALWUZ010000505.1 GCA_027079895.1 Anaerolineae bacterium | reverse complement strand
CCTGACGGTGGACGCGCTGGCGGAGACCTTCCGCGCGGCGGGGTTCAAGACCAGCGTTTACGCCGACTACCGCGCGATGAAGTGGTCGAAACTGCTCCTCAACATCCTGGGGAACGCCGGCCCGGCCATCCTGGGGCTATCGCCGGGCGTGGTGTTCGGCGACCCGCGCCTGTTCGCGCTGGAACGGGATGCCTTCTGCGAGGCGCGGGCGGTCATGCGGCGACTGGGCCTGAAGCCGGTCAACCTACCGGGCTATCCGGTGTCCGCGCTGGCGTGGGTAATCTGCTCCCTCCCGGCCGGGCTGCTGCGGCCTATCTTCCGGCGCGTCATCGTGCGGGGGCGGGGCGGCAAGATGCCCTCCCTCTACCTCGACCTGGAGCGGGGGCGGCGCAAGTCCGAAGTCGAGTTCCTCAACGGCGCGGTCGTCCGGCAGGCGCAGGAGTTGGGGATGGAGGTGCCGGCCAATCGCCGGCTCTACGAAACGCTGACGGCCATCGTGAGCGGCGCGGAGGATTGGAGCCGTTATCGCGGACGGCCGGAGACGCTGGCGGGAGGCGAGCGATGATCGAGATTATCAGGCGGCGAGGCGTGAGCGACGAGCGGGTGCTGCGGGCGATGGAGGCGGTGCCGCGCCATCTCTTCGTCCCCCCAGAACTGCGCGACCGCGCTTACGGGGACTATCCGCTGCCCATCGGCTACGGGCAGACCATCTCGCAGCCCTACATCGTCGCCTGGATGACGGAGTTGTTGGAGTTGCAGGAGGGGGATAAGGTGCTGGAAATCGGCACCGGCTCCGGCTACCAGGCCGCCGTCCTGGCGGAAATCCCCGGCGTCGAAGTCTACACCATCGAGATCGTCCCGGAGTTGGCGGAACAGGCGCGGAAGCGGTTGGAGAGCCTGGGGTATACCAACGTCCACTGTCGGCAGGGGGACGGGTATTACGGCTGGCCGGAGTATGCCCCCTACGACGCCATCATCCTCACCGCCGCGCCGGAGGTGATTCCCGGCCCGTTGATCGAACAGTTGGCGGTCGGCGGGCGGATGGTGCTCCCTATCGGCCCGCCGGGCGGCTTCCAGACGCTGCTCAAGAGCGTCAAGCAGCCGGACGGGACGCTGAAGAACTCCGTCCTGGGCGGCGTGGCGTTCGTCCCGTTCACCGGCGAGGGGATACGCGGGGGGAAGCGGCGGCGTTGAGGTGGCGCGGCTCAGCGGGGGTCGAAC
>JALWUZ010000504.1 GCA_027079895.1 Anaerolineae bacterium | reverse complement strand
GGTGACGGTAGCGGACGAGGCGAGCGCGGCCCGGCTGCGGGCGTGGGGGCTGGGCAACGTCCACCGGGTGCGGCCCGGCGTGGACACGCGCCGTTTCACGTTCCATCCGCTCCCGCTGGGGGACGAGGTGCGGCTGCTGGTCGGCTCCGCCCCCTGGACGCGGGCGCAGTTCAGGAGCAAGGGGGTGGACGCGCTGCTGGAAGCGGCCCGGCGGTCGCCCCGCTTGCGCCTGACGTTCCTCTGGCGCGGGGTGCTGGGGGAGGAGATGGCCCGCCGGGTGCGGGAGATGGGGCTGACGGAGCGGGTCGCGGTGCTGGACGAGGTGGTGGACGTGAATCGGGTGCTGGCGGGGGTCCACGGGGCGGTGACGTTGGCCGCCGCGCCGGACATCGTGAAGGCGTACCCACATTCGCTGTTGGAGTCGCTGGCCGCCGGGAAGCCGGTGCTGGTGAGCCGCGCAATCCCGATGGCGGAGTACGTGGAGCGGGTCGGTTGCGGGGTGGTGGTGGACGAGGTGACGGCGGAGGCGGTGCTGGCGGCGGTCGAGTCGCTGCGCGGACGGTACGCGGAGGCCCAATCGGCCGCACGGGGCGCCGGTCGGCGGGATTTCGCGTTGGAGGGGATGGTGGACTCCTTCCGGCGCGTCTACGAGCAGGTGGCAGGATGAGGGTTCTCCACGTCGTGCAGGCCTACCACCCCGCCGTCGGGGGGTCGGAGTGGCTGATGAGGAACTTCTCCGAGCGTCTCGTCTCCCGATACGGCGACGAGGTGACGGTCTTCACGACGAACGTCTACAAGCCGGAGGCGTTCTGGCGGACGCGCGGCCCGCTGATGGAGCCCGGCGTGGAGGTCATCAACGGGGTGACGGTGCGCCGGTTCAGAATCTTCGGGGGGTTGCGGCTGGTGCGCATGCTCCTGGCCCACGTCTCGCGGCGGCTGAACCTGCCCTACAACGATTGGCTGCGCACCATCCAGACGGGCCCGCTGGTCTTCGGGATGACGCGGGCCATCGCCGAGAGCGGCGCGGACGTGATCCTGGCGACGGCCTTCCCGTTCCTGCACATGTACTACGCGGTGGCCGGGGGGCGGCGCAGCGGGATACCGGTCGTCCTGCTGGGCTCGATCCACACCGCCGATAAGTGGGGGTATGACCGGCGGATGATGTACCGGGCCATCGAGCAGGCTGCGGCCTACGTCGCCCTGACGGAGCACGAGCGGGAACATCTGGTCGCGCGCGGGGTGCGGGCGGACAAAATCGCGGTCATCGGCGGCGGGGTGGACATGGCCGCTTTCGAGACGGCGGACGGCGCGACTGTGCGGGCGCGGTACGGCTGGGGGGACGCGCCGGTCGTGGGGATGGTAGCGCGGCAGTCCCAACTCAAGCGGTTCGACGTGCTCATCCGGGCGATGGCGCAGGTCTGGGAGACGCGCCCCGACGCCCGTCTGTTGCTGGCAGGGGCGCGGACTTCCTACTCGCCCCAGATCGAGCGGCTGGTGGGCGCGTTGCCGCCGGAGCAACGGCGGCGGGTGACGGTGGTCAGCGATTTCCCGGAGGAGGAGAAACCGCACCTGCTGGCGGCCTGCGATTTAATCGCTCACCCGTCGGCCAATGAGTCCTTCGGCCTGGCGTTGATCGAAGCCTGGGCCTGCGGGCGGCCCGTCGTCGGCGTGCGGGAGGGGGCGGTCGGCTCGCTGGTGGACGAGGGACGGGACGGGCTACTGGTCGAGTACCTGAATCCCGACGCTATGGCGCGGGCCATCCTGGAACTGCTGGCCGACCCCCGCCGACGGGAGGCGTTGGGCCGGGCCGGACGGCGCAAGGTGGAGGAACGGTACACCTGGGAGAAGGTCACGGCCCGCCTGCGGGAGTTGTATGAGGCGGTGGTGAAAGCCGCCCCATCCCGCGCCAATAGAGGTCAATCAGCGGCGAGAGCAGACGGTTGAGCCGCCGGAAGGCGCGTACTTCAGCGGCGAAGTCGGGCCCCAGACGCTCGATGTGCGCGGCGAACAGGCGAGAGGCGTAGCGGTACAACTCGCTGTCCAGGCGGTTGACCGCCCGCGCCGCTTCCAGTGCCGCCGGAGAGGGACGGCGCGGGCGGCCGGTGGAGACGTTCTGTCGGGCGTAGAAGAGCCACCGCCAGCCGAAGGCCCTTTTCAGCAAAAGCAGTGTCCGGTCGAACTCCTCCGTCAGCCCGACGACGGCGAACCGGTCGCGCAGGTTGCGCTTGGCTGCGGCCAGGTGTTCCTCGGTGCATTCCCCAAACCCCACCTCCTGCCCCGTCTCCAGGTCGGCGAGCAGCCGCGTCTGCCCGTTGTCCACCATGAAGTCTATCCCACTGCGGAAGAAGTCCGCCGGCGACATTCCCTCGGAGAGCACCTGGGTGTGGCTGTAGTGGTGGGGCGTGCGGCGGACGAAGTAGTAGTAGGAGAGCACCCGGTCGAGGGGCTCGCGGAGGAGGGTGAAGTAGCGGGTGTCGTCGGGCAGGAAACCGCACAGGCCGCAGCCGAAATGACCCCGCAGCAGGCGAATCTCCGCCCGGCGGGCGTCGTCCAGGTGTTTGAAGTCGGCGAGGGTGCCGTCCCGCCAGATGGTGTAGATGTGCCGCCGGGAGTAGTGGCGGTCGAGGACGCGGTAGAGGGTGCTCCCGGCGGTCTTTGGGATGTGAACGAAGGCGATCATCGGTTTCCGACTAGAAATCGCGCGTCGTCAGTGGGAGGTAGACGGCTCGCACGCCCGGCGCGGCGGTCCCCAGGCTGACCTCGTCCACGTAGAACGTCCCACTGCCGAGGCTCTCGTCCAGGTAGATGGTGAGGGTGGCGGTCTCGCCGCGCAGGTCGCTCACGTCCAACGTGGTGTAGTCCCAGTTGACCACCGTCTGCAAGGTCTTGCTCACCGTCTGCGTCGCCCCCTGCACCCTTATCCCGGCCACGGCGTCACCGGCGAGGAAGTAGACCAGCGAGAGGGAGGCCGCGTCGCTATCGGGGATGGAGACCTGCTGACTGATGGAGGAAACCCAGGGGGCGGAGGTGCTCCCTCCCAAATGCACGGCGTAGTAGCCGGTGTGTGGGGTGGTGGTCACTTCGACTCTGGCCGTGACCGCATACGAGCCGGCCGTCGTCCAGCCGCTCAGGTCGCCGTCCTCGAACTGGCCGTTCGTCACCGCGTCGTCGGCCGGGGGGAGGTAGAAGTCCACGTTCCAGCGCGGACCGGTCAGTCCGTAGCGGGTGGGGAGCGAGCCGAAGTCGGAGCGGGAGACCGTCAGGTCGTAAGTGGTGTTGTTCTCGTAGCACAGGAGGTAGTCGCCGAACGGGTCGGTGTAGATGGAGACCGGAATCGCGGGGGAGGAGGAGACCTGGGCGTGGAAGACCGGCTCGCCCTGGGCGTTGTAGACCGAACCCCAGAAGCCGCGATGGGTGAGCCAGACTTGGGCGTCGCCGTCGGCGGGGGCGGTCTCGACGTTGCCGGCCACGTCGCGGGCCTGGGAGCGGAAGTAGTAGGTCTCGGCGGTAGCGTTGGAGTAGGTGGCGGAGGTGGCGGTGGTGTTCGACTGCCAGTCGGTCCACGTGCCGCCGCTGCCGGCGCGCACCTGCACGTCGTAGCCGGCGATGCCGGAGCCGGAATCGCTCCCGCCCCAGGAGACGGTGGTTGAGGAGACGGCGCAGGCCGGCAGGTCGTAGACGCGGGAGGAGGGTGGGGTGGTGTCAATCTTGAAAGGGCCGAGGTGGAGGGTGTCGGAGGCCAGGAGGCCGGCTCCGTTCACCGCCCGCAGGTGAAAGTACCAACTGTCGCCGTCGCTCAACGTCCGGTCGAGGCTCGTGTTGTCGGTCCGCGAGTCGGAGGTGTCCACGGCGGTCGTCGGTGAGGTGTCCCAGGCGTAGTAGTAGCCGGCGATGCCGCTCTCGTCATCACTGGCGCCGCTCCACGTGACATGAACCGTGTTGTCGTTGGACCAGACGTTGACGGCATGGCCGCTGGAGATGGAGGTGGGGTTGTTCGGCGGGGTGGTGTCCGCGTTGAAGGTGATGTTGCCGGTGCGCTGCCGGTCGTGGTGGAACATGGGCCAGGGGCGGGAGACGGTGGAGTTGGTGGTCAGGTCGAAGATGTAGATTTTGAAGCCGCCCATCACCATCTCCAGTTTGCCGTCGCCGTCCAAGTCCTCCACCAGCGGCGGGTTGTAGAGGAAACTGGGGATGCGGTAGGAGTCGGCCCCCAAGGTGCCGTCATTCTCGATGGTCAGGACGCCCCACGAGGTCTGCTGAGTCTGGTCCACGACCAGGACTTCGAGACTGCCGTCGCCGTCGTAGTCCACCAGGATGGGGGTGTAGGGCTGGGTGAAGTTGCCGGGGCTCATCGGGAAGCCGGAGAGGGCGGTGCCGTCGGCGTGCCAGGCGTAGAGGGAGGTGCAGGAGGGATTGGTGTCGAACTCGATGCCGCAGCCGACGACGATATCCAGGTTGCCGTCGCCGTCCAGGTCGCCCAGGGCGGGCGGGGCGACGATGTCACCGGCGGTGTTCTTGGGCCAGCCGCTCATCGGCGTGCCGTCCCGCTCCCAGGCGTAGACCCACTTGCCGTCCCCGCCCTCGGCGCTCGGGC
>JALWUZ010000503.1 GCA_027079895.1 Anaerolineae bacterium | reverse complement strand
TTTTCTACCGTACAAAAATGAGTCAGTAGCGGTCGTGACAAAATGAGGGTGTTGAGATATACTTTCTCCAATCCGACTTTGACCAACAGGCGATAGGAGGGCGAGATGACTGATCGTCACAGAGTGTACTACAAGGTCTTGGCGGCGTTGAAGAAGATCATCAAGGGCCAGAAACAAGGCCACGTGACCACTCTGGCGATGATGATTGCCGGAATCGTGTTAGGACACAAGGCCCAGTTGTCGGCGATGAGTAGCGAAGTGCCCTATCCGGCCAAGGACACGAGCATCGAGATGCGCATGCGGCGGTGGGTGAAGAACGAGCACGTGGACGTGGAAGTCACCTATATGCCGTTTGCCCGTCAGATACTCGAGGCTCTGTCCGCCTCCGGCCCGCTGGTCTTGGCGATGGACGGAAGCACCATCGGCCGTGGCTGTATGGTGTTGATGGTCGGCGTCATTTATCAGAAAAGGGCTCTACCTGTGGCTTGGGTGGTGTACAAAGGCAAGAAAGGGCACACGACCGCCGCCCGGCACGTCGAAGTGCTCAAGAAGGTCTTGCCGCTGATTCCCGAAGGGGCCGAGGTAGTCCTCTTGGGTGACGCCGAGTACGACACGGTGGAGATGTTGGAGTGGGTGCTGAATGAAACTGACTGGTTTTTCGTTATGCGTACCGGCCCCAACATCCAATTCCGCAAGGGGAACTCTTGGCAAGCCATCTCCACCCTGACACCATCACGAGCGGGCCGCATCAAGACCGCCTGCGACGTGAGATTCACCAAGACCGCGGCTTTGAAACTCAATGTGGTGGCTTGGTGGGGCTTGGATTACGAAGCCCCGATCTTCTTGGTCACCAACCTCCCCAACGGCAGCCTGGTTGCTTGGTTCTACAAGCGGAGGTTCAAGATCGAGACGTTCTTCTCCGACCAGAAGAGCCGGGGGTTCTACATCCACAAAAGCCACCTCTCCGACCCGGCCCGTCTCAGCCGTCTCCTGATTGCGGCCTGTCTGGCCTATGTCTGGATGATTGTCCTCGGTTTGCTTGTGGTTTCGCGAGGGCAGACGGGGCTCATTGGCCGCACTGACAGGATAGACAAGAGCATTTTCCGGCTTGGGTTGGATTGGCTCAGATACACCTTGAAACGAGGGTTGCCTTTCGAGGTGTACCTGCTCTTTCAATTGCCTCGGCCATCACTTGCCGTTGGAGATGGAAATGTACGGTAGAAAAT
>JALWUZ010000502.1 GCA_027079895.1 Anaerolineae bacterium | reverse complement strand
GACAGGGGCCGCTGGTGCGTTCGGTGGTGCGCAGCGACGGCGTGCCGGAGTTGCTGCGGAAAGGGGCGGAATTGATTGGGTGGAGCAGGTTTGCAGGTGGCAAGGGGGCAGGTGGCAGGTTTGCAAGTGGCAAGTCTGCAAGTGGCAGGTTGGCAGGTGGGGGGACGGAGGGACGTTTCGCACGTGGGATTGGCCTGGCGCGGGGCTTCCACACCTCCAGCGCGGGTGCGCCTCAGCCGGGGGATGTAATTGACTTCTCCGGGGCGATGGTGAAGGTGAACGTGGATGGCTCGGTGGACGTGATTACCGCGCTGATGGATCACGGCGGGGGGACGTTGGAGGCGGTGGCGAAACTGGTCGCCGAAGCGTTGTGCGTCCCGCTCGACAAGGTGGACGTGGCGCCGGGCGAGACCCGCACCTCCGTTTACGACTGCGTCACCCACGCCACGCGCGGCGTCTACGCCGGGGGCGGCGCGGCGGTGAAGGCGGCCCGCTCCGTGCGCCGGGAGATCCTGGCGACGGCGGCCCGCTACCTCAACGTGATGCCGGAGGCCCTCGACCTGCGGCTCGACGCGGAGGCCGGGCAGTGCGTCATCTACGCCCCCTCGATCCCCGACCGGCAGATGACCCTGGCCGAACTCGCCACCCGCTGCTGGACCGAAAGTTGGAAGACCATCGCGGCGGTGGAAAGTTACCGTCCGGTCAACTGCCCCCCGGCCTACGTCACCGTCTTCGTGGAGGTGGAGGTGGATACCTGGACGGGACAGGTGCGCACCCGGCGGGCCGTGCTGGGGAGCGACTGCGGCACCGTCATCAACCCCAGTCTGGCCGCCGGTCAACTGGAAGGGGGCCTCTCCAAAGGGGCCGGGTACGCGCTCTACGAGAGCAACGAGTGGGACGCGGACGGCCAGTTGCTCTCCGGCGGGTACTGGCTGGACGCCAAGACCCCGACGGTCGGCGAGAGCCCGCCGTTGGACGGACTGCTGACCCACTTCGCCCACACCTACGAGCCGAGCGGCCCCTTCGGCGCCAAAGGCATCGGCGAGGCGGCGACCAACCCCGTCGCTGCCGCCTACGCCAACGCGATCTACAACGCCATCGGCGTGCGCTTCTACGAACTGCCCATCACCCCGGAGAAGATTTTGGAGCGGCTGGCCCGCGAAAGGAGAACACAGTCACGATGATGGGGATGAGGGTAGAGTAGGGGCAGACCCACGTGTCTGCCCCC
>JALWUZ010000501.1 GCA_027079895.1 Anaerolineae bacterium | reverse complement strand
TCGAGTTTGACGTCCAGCCCTTGGGCGAGGCTCCCGCCGACGACGAGCCCCAGTTTCTGGGGCTCGTCGTCGGCGGGGGCCTCTCCAAAGGGCTGGACGTCAAACTCGACCGCCGGACGGTCATCGAGGGGCTGGCGGTGGGCCGCTACGTCGTCGTGCGCGGACAGAGCGGCCGCCGCTTCTTCTCCATCGTCACCGATGTGGAACTGGACAGTTTGAACCCGCTCATCGAAAAATCGCCCCCGGACGCCTCCGACCCCTTCCTGGCCCGCGTCTACCAGGGCACCGCCGTCTTCGGACGGATTCACATCTCGCCCATGCTGGTGCTGGACGAGGGGGAGCAGGAGCCGCGACCGGTCAAGACCATCCCGTCCCACTTCTCCGCTGTCTACGAGGCCAGTGCGGAGGAGGTCGGGCTCATCTTCGGACGGGAGGGGCAGGAGGGGCACTTCTACATCGGCGACCCGTTGGAGATGGACGGCATCCACGTCACCCTCGACCTGAACCGGTTCGTCGAGCGGTCGGCCGGCGTTTTCGGCAAGACCGGCACCGGCAAGACTTTCCTCACCCGCACGCTGTTGGCCGGCCTGGTGCAGCAGGATGTGGCCGTCAGCCTGATTTTCGACATGCACAACGAGTACGGCTGGAAGAGTCAGGACGAGAGCCAGCAGGAGGTCAAGGGGCTGAAGCAGATTTTCGACGACCGGGTGGTCGTCTTCACGCTGGACGCCGAGTCCTCCCGCCGCCGGGGGAGCAAGGTGGACGGGGTCGTGCGCATCGGCTACGACCAGATCGAGCCGGAGGACGTGGACGGTCTCGCCAGCCTGCTGGCCCTCACCGACGTACAAGTCGGTGCGCTCTACTTCCTGCATCGGCGGCTGGGGCGGGGCTGGATTGGCCGTCTGCTGGACGAAAACGACCCTCTGGAGGATTTGGACGACGCGCTGGAACGGGGCACGATTCACGGCGGCACGCTGGGGGCCATCCAGCGCAAACTGGGCCTCTTCCGCCGCTTCGATTTCCTCCAGAAGCGGGCCGCCACTAACCCCGTCCGGCAGATTTTGGATTATCTCGACCGGGGCATCAACGTCGTCCTGGAGTTCGGACGGTACGGCAACAGCCTGGAAGCCTATCTCCTGGTCGCCAACTACATCACCCGGCGGATTCACGCGCACTACGTCCGCCGCAAGGAGGAGGCCCTGGGGGACCGGGGCCGCGAGCCGCGTCCGTTGGTCATCACCATCGAAGAAGCGCACAAGTTCCTCGACCCCGCCATCGCCCGCCACACCATCTTTGGCATCATCGCCCGCGAACTGCGCAAGTA
Organism: Anaerolineae bacterium; assembly: GCA_027079895.1. Lineage (GTDB taxonomy): Bacteria > Chloroflexota > Anaerolineae > B4-G1 > B4-G1 > JALWUZ01. Next base: position 3,356 of record JALWUZ010000501.1, on the reverse strand, counting down.
CAACGTGACCTTGCTCATCGTTGACCAACGGCCCAGCGGCATTGACCCGGAGGTGATGAGCCAGATCGGGACCCGCGTCACCGGTTTGCTGGATGACGAGGCGGACGTGCGGGCCGTCTTCTCCGGCGTCAGCGGGGGGGCCGCGCTGCGGGAGGTGCTCGCGCGGCTCGACACCCGGCAGCAGGCGTTGATTATGGGCCACGCGGTGCCGATGCCGGTGGTCGTCAAGACCCGTACCTACGGCACGCCGGAGTTCTACGACGCGCTGGGGGTACGGGAGGTCGCCAGCCCGGAGGAGCGGCTGGCACGAGGGCGGGCGGTGTTGCGCGGGGAGGAAAACTGGGAGGAGGTCATTTGATGAAAGTGAAGGCTACGACTGTCCTGGCGTGCGGCCTGGTGCTTTTGGTCGGCAGCCTGCTGTTCGCCTGCACGCCGCCCACGTCCCCCACGCCGACACCGTCGGAGGAGCAGGGCGACCCGGAGGTGCTGGCAGCCATCCAATCCCTGGGGGACGACGAGGACACGCGCCAGATCGCCGTCAACATTTTGTTGGAAAAGGGCGCGTCCGCCGTCCCCGCCCTCACCTACGCCCTGGAAGACCCCGACGCCGACGTCCGGCGGGGGGTCGCCCAGGTGCTCGGCGAGATCGGCCCGGCGGCGGAGGACTCGCTGCTGGCCCTCATTCGGCGGTTGAGCGACGACGCCGACCCGACGGTGCGGGCCGCCGCTGCCGAGGCCATCGGCCGGATTCGCCCGGACGCGCTGGCCGCCGTCCCTGCCCTTTCCCAGGCTCTGAGCGACACCGACCCCGCCGTGCGGCTTCAGGCAGCCCGCGCCCTGGGGGAGATGGGGATGATGGCCAAGGACGCCGTCCCGACTCTCATCCAGGCCCTACAGGACGACGATCAGGGGGTACAGGTGGCCGCCGCCGACGCGCTGGGGGCCATCGGGGCGGAGGCGGCGGCCGCCGTCCCGGCTCTCATCGAGGTGTTGGATGGGGACGGCGATTCGGAGGTGCGGAGCGCGGCCGCCGGTGCTCTGGGGAGCATCGGGGAGGCGGCGGACGCAGCGGTGCCGGCCCTCATCCGGGCCGTGCAGGACTCCGACGATCCGACCCGCCGGGCGGCGGCGATGTCGCTGGGGCTGCTCGGCTCGGCGGCGGAGGAGGCCATCCCCACCCTCACCCCCCGCCTGGCGGACGGCGACCCGGAGGTGCGGGATGCGGCGGCCCTGGCACTGGGGCTGATCGGCTCGAAGGCCCTCCCGTCGCTGTTGGAGGCCGTCCAGAGCGAACGCTGGGAGGTGCGGGAGGCGGCGGTCAAAGCCCTCGGCTGGTACGTCGGCCAGGAGCGGGGGCAGGTCATCCCCGCGCTCATCAACGCGCTGGAGGACGAGGACGAGAGGGTGCGTTCCGCCGCGGCCGCCTCGCTGGTCATCTTCACCGGGCAGGACTTCGGCACCGACGCCGCCCGCTGGCAACAGTGGTGGTCGGAACAGTCGGAGCAGTGAGGGAGGAGGAAAATGGAAGAGCGTTTGGGCTCCAACTGGTTGGTGGCCGATTTCTTCACCAACCGCTACCGCATATCGGGCCGCCTGGACGTGCGGCACAAGAAACTGGCGGCCCAACTGAACGACCACACCACCGCCTTCCTCCAAATCGAGAACGTCTACATCTCCAACATCGAGACTCCGGCGGAGATCATCGCCAGCCACGAGGTCGCCGTCCTGCGGAAGGGCAACATCAGCGCGGCGGTCGTCCAGCGGCAGGAGGACGGCCTGCTCCGCGAGCAGACTTACGGCAGTTATCTCGGTACCTACCTGCGCAAGGTCTTCCTGGCGGTCTCCTCCTACGAAATCGAGGGCTACCTGCGGCTATCCGGCAAACTGGACCTGCGCACGGTGTTGACGACCGGCACCGACACCTTCTTCCCCGTCCTCGACGGGAAGATGGGCTCGGCGGTGCGGCCCGGCACCGTTTTCTCCGGCGGGGCAATTTTGGTCAACAAGGAACATGTCGGCGTCTTTTTCGTAGAGGAAGAGTGAGGAACGATGGCGAAGATACTGGTCATAGACGATGAGGCTGAACTGCGGGAACTGATGCGGCTGGTGCTGACCCGGCGCGGCGGACATCAGGTCGTGCTCAGCGCGGGTGGGCGGGACGGCCTGAAAAAAGCGTTCGCCGACCCGCCGGACCTGGCGATTGTGGACGTGATGATGCCCGGCATGACCGGCTACGAGGTCTGCCGCGCCCTGCGGGATAATCCCAAGACGGCCTCCATCCCGATCATCATTCTCACGGCGCGGGGGCAGCCGGTGGATCGGGATGCGGCGTTGGCCGCCGGCGCGGATGAGCACTTGGTCAAGCCGGTCACGATGGCTATGCTGATGGAGAAGGTGGACGAGATGCTGGCCCGGCGGGGCGGCGGTGAGGAGGTCGGCGGTACGCTGGTGATGTTGAGTCTGCGCGGCGGCGTCGGCGTCACCACGTTGGCGGTCAACATCGCCCTCCTGCTGGCCCAGAAAGAGGCGGGCGAGGTCTGTCTGGCGGATTTGTCCCCCGCCTCCGGCCACGTCGCCCTGTACCTGGGGCTGCGCCCGGAGCCGCACTGGGGCAAGTTGCCGCCCGACGCCCTCGACCCCCAGGCCATCGCGCCCTATCTGCTGCGGCACGATTCCGGCCTGTGGGTGCTGGCGGCCCCCTACTACCCCCTCGTGGGGCGGACGATGGAGCCGGGGACGGCGCGGGCCGTGTTGGACGCCCTGGCGCAGCGGTTCGCCGCCCTGGTCGTGGACACGCCCTCGCTGTTGGACGAGGCGACGATGGCGGCGGTGGAGACGGCCTCCGACGTGGGGCTGGTCGTCACTGCCGAACCGGCCTCGGTCCAGACCGCCATCGGCACGCTGCGTGCGCTCAAGACCTGGGATGACAAACTGAGCCTGATTCTCAACCAGGTGACGCCGGGCCCGCCCCCGCCGGTGTCGGCTTTGGAGAAGGCCCTGAAGCGGCCCTTCGCCGCCGTCGTTCCGTTTGACCCGGCCCAGTCACAAGCCGTCGCCCGGAGGACGCCGTTGGTCATCGGCGACCCCGACGCACCGCTCTCCCAGGCCCTGCGCGGCCTGGTGGAAGGTTTCGGCGGGTAACTGGATGAGCCCCGGAACCGCTGTGGTTCCGGGGGACATTTTTCGATGAGGAGGAAGAAATGAATCGAGCACTGATTACCGTGGTCGCCGCGCTGGCGATTTTGGCGGCGAGCAGTTGCTGCTGTTGTTGCGGCGGCCCGGATGTGGATTGGGAGCGATTCCTGGAAGTGACGCTGGAGGCCCCCGGCCCCGGGCCGGTCATCTCGACGCCCACC
>JALWUZ010000500.1 GCA_027079895.1 Anaerolineae bacterium | reverse complement strand
GCCCCAGGTCGAGGTCGCCCGCCGCCGCGATGAGTTGAACTTGCTCGCCCAGCGCATCGAGGAGGACCTGGGGCTGGTGGAACTGGAACTGGCGGAGAACGTCACGGCGCAGACGCTCCTCCCGCTGGGGCCGCTCGTCTCCCGACTGCCGGTCGTCGAGGAGTTGCCGGAGGGGTTGGAGGACGAGATTCGGCGGCTCAAGGGGCGGCTGCGGCGGCTGGGGACGGTCAACCCCAACGCGCCGGAGGAGTACGCCGAGGTGCAGGAGCGGCATGCCTTTCTCACCGGGCAGGCCGCCGACCTGGAGCAGGCGACGGAGCAGTTGCAGCAGGTGGTGGCGGAGTTGGACGCGCTGATGGAGACCACCTTTCGGGAGACGTTCGCGGCGGTGGCGGCCCGCTTCACGGAGATGTTCCAGGCTCTGTTCGACGGGGGCACCGCCCGCCTGGAACTGACGACGCCGGACGACCCGCTGAACGCCGGGGTGGAGATCATCGCCCGTCCGCCGGGGAAACGGGCCCAGCGTTTGGCCCTCCTCTCCGGCGGGGAACGGGCGTTGACCGCCGCCGCGCTGCTCTTCGCCCTGCTCCACGTCAGCCCGACTCCCTTCTGCGTGCTGGACGAGGTGGACGCGATGTTGGACGAGGCGAATGTGGGCCGCTTCCGGGAGGTGCTGAAGGGGCTGGCGCAGAAGACTCAGTTCATCGTCATCACCCACACGCGCGGCACCGTCGAGGCGGCGGACGCCGTCTACGGGGTCTCGATGGGGAGCGACGGGGTATCGCAGGTGGTCTCTCTGCGGCTGGAGGAGACGACGGGGGCGGATTCCGCGCCCGTCCAATGAATGGGGGCGACGATGACGATCGCGGTTCTGACGACCGGGGGCACGATTGCGATGCGTTATGAGGAATCCGCCGGCGGGGCGGTCCCCGCGCTGGGAGCGGACGATTTCACCGCCGCCCTGCCGGACGGACTCCCTCCCCTGCGCGTGGAGGAGTTGGTCAACCTGCCCAGTTCCCACTTCACGCTGGGGACGCTGCGGACGATTCGGGAGCGGGTGGCGGCTCTGGTGGAGTCGCCGGACGTGGAGGGGGTCGTCGTCACTCACGGCACCGACACGCTGGAGGAGACCGCCTATCTGCTCGACCTGACGGTGCCGGGGGGTAAGCCGCTGGTGCTGACGGGGGCGATGCGCACCGTCTCCGACGTGGGGTACGACGGGTACGCCAAT
>JALWUZ010000499.1 GCA_027079895.1 Anaerolineae bacterium | reverse complement strand
CGCCGCCTGGGTTGGGGGCTCCAGCCCAGGCAGCGCATTCCATGCGCTGCCGCCATCGAAATCGCACGCCGCCACCGGCGACGGATAAATCCGCCGCCTGGGTTCAGGGCTCCAGCCCAGGCAGCGCATTCCATGCGCTGCCGCCAGCGAGACCACGCGCCGCCATCGGCAGCGGATAAATCCGCCGCCTGGGTTCGGGGCTACAGCCCAGGCAGCGCATTCCATGCGCTGCCATCATCATGCGCTGCCCTCACGCGCACAGCCCCGCCACCAGCACGTCCAACGCCACATCCGCCTCCATCTGGCCGGTCTTGACGGCCTCGTCGGTCTCCAACAGACGGCGGTAAACCCTCTTCAACTGCGCCCCGGTGAAGTAGGTGGCCTGATGGCACAACTTCTCCGCCGGGTAGGGGTGCAGATGGAGACGTTCGGCGACATCCCGCGTGCTCGCGCCCGCGTTCCGCAACTCCTTGACCTGAATCAGGAGGCGGAACTGGCGCACGACCATCGCCAGCAGCCGCAGGGGATGCTCCCCCTCGTCCAGCAGCCGATGGAGCGTCCGCGCGGCGGTGCGCCCGTCCCGCCGGCCGAGCGCGTCCACCATGTCGAACACGACGATGGATTTGGCGTAAGGCACCAGCCGTTCCACGTCCGTTCTGGTGATCGCCCGCTCGCCGTTGGTGTACGTCACCAACTTGACGATCTCCTGGTCGAGCAGCCGCAGATTCGCGCCGACGGCCTCGGCCAGGTAGGCCGCCGCCGCCCCCTCGATGGCCCCGCCGTGCTTCCGTACCCGCTTCTCGACCCAGCGCGGCAGGGCCTTTTTCCCCGGCCGGTCGAACCGCTTGACGTAGCCGCGCGGCTCCTCCGCCGCCAGTCTGACGACCGGGTGACGGCTCGACAGCGGCCGGTCCTCGACGAACACCATCCGCGTCGTCGGCGGCAGGCCGGGCAGATAGTCCACCAGCCCCCTCAGATACCGCTTGTCCGCCGCGACGCGCGTCAGCAACCCCTTCACGATGACGAGCCGCCGGTCGGCCAAAAAGGGGAGCGCGTCCCCCTCCTCCTGCAACCGGGCCAGGGTGATGGTGTTCCCGTCGAGCACCACCGTGTTCAACTCCACCACCTCCGGCGGCCCCAGCCGGCGTTTGAAATCGGCCAGCGTCTCGGCGATGGTGAACTCGTCCTGACCGTGAAAGACGTAGAAAGTGGGCGTCGGCTTCCCCATCGTC
>JALWUZ010000498.1 GCA_027079895.1 Anaerolineae bacterium | reverse complement strand
GCCACTTCCTGTTGCTGGTGGAGTTGCAACTGCGCTACGACGAGAATATGCCCCGGCGGGTGGAGGCGTACTCCGCGCTGGCGGAGGAGAAGTACCGTCTGCCGGTCTACCCGATCGTGTTCTACCTGTTGCCGCCGCCGTCGGGGGTTCAGTTGCTAGAGAGGTACTATCAGGAATTGCGTGGCCTGGTGGCGCGGCGGGACTTCCGGGTGGTGAAAGCCTGGGAGATGGACGCCAACGAGGTCGTCGAGCGTGGGCCGCTGGCCCTGATTCCGTTGACCCCGTTGATGCGCGGGGCTGATGAGCAGACCGTGCGGGAGGGAGTACGGGCTCTGCGCGAGCGCGGCGGCGAGGAGGAGATGGAAGTCGCGCTGGCCCTGTTCGCCAGTTTCATGATGGACGCCGACCAGATACGGCGGATTGTGAGGTGGGAGATGGCTACTTTGAGAGAGTCTCCGTGGTATCAACAGATCATCAGCGAGGGGATCCAGATCGGCCGGAGAGAGGGACGGAGAGAGGGACGGAAAGATGGACTGGCAGAGGCTTTGCTGCAAATGCTCCGGGTCAGGTTCGGCGTTAGAGGGCAGGAGTACGACATGCTCTCCGCGCGGATACAGAGGGTCAAGGACCCGAACGTGCTGCGGCGACTGCTTGTGGATGCTCTCGTGGCGGAGAGCCTGGAAGCGTTCCTGGCCGCCCTCGACGCGCCCCCTTCTTCCTCTGGCCGAGGCGGGCAGGTCAGTTACTCGACGCCGTAGGCTCGCTCTGCCTCCTCCGCCAGCCGCGCCCAAGAGAAACGTTCCCCATTGTCCATCCCGGCGTGTCCCATTGTGGACACGTCGTTTTTACGCCGGGTGCTCTCCAAATCAAACCCATTGCCTTTCATATCGCCAAATATCTCTCCAATCCACAAGTAAGTGTCAGACGGCTCGAATACTTTTATTGCCTGGGCCTCAGAATAATGCTATAATCGGCCCGAACTTCCCCCAGGAGAGGAGATTGCCGATGGCTTTGAGCGTGAATCAGACAATGGACCTGACCCAGGCCATGCAGACCCTCAAGTGGCTGGACGAAGAGCGGCGCAAGGACAAGGCCCTCATCGCCACCTTGCAGGAGCGGGTGCAGAACCAGGAGCGACAACTGGCCCAGCAGGCGGCCCAAATCCAGGAATTGCAGGACGCCCTTTCCGCCGTGAACAGCACCATGGCGAAAGTGACCGAATTCGAGCAACTGGTAGCCTCTTACCGTGACGAACTCATCCTCCAAATGGAGCAGCGGGACGCCACCCGGCGGCGGGAACTGGCCGAATCGGATCGTCTCCGGCGGTTGGAGTACGAGGCCGTGACCACCCACTTGAGCCGCCTGGAAAAAGACATGCGGGTTCTCCCCCGCTACGACGAGGAGATCAACGGCCTGCGCACCGAGAACCAGCGGTTGGGCGAGTTGATCCAGGGGATGACCCTTGAGGTGGCAGACCTGCGCAAACGTTCCGACGACCGGGCCCAGATCGTGACCTACCTCGAAGAGCAGCGGCGGGCCGACAACCGGCGCATCGTTGACCTGGAAAAGGAGGTTCCATCTTTGCGCCAGCGCATCGAGGGGCTGGCGGCGAAATTGCCACTGCTTGAGGACAGCATCAAAAAGCAGCGGGCCCGCATCGAGGACGCTATCCAGGAGACGAAGAAGTACGAGAAGCCAATCGAGGAACTGCGTATCTCCGACTTTCAGCGGGAGCAGAAAATGCGGCAGTACCTCGAACAGGGGGAGTTGGTGGCGAAGGAATTGGAGCGCATCCGGGCCCAGACCCAGGGCTTCACCGAGCAGCAACAGTTGGTCAAACGCTCGCTGGCCACCCTGGAGAAATTCAAGACCCGCATCGAGCGGCGGCAGGACGAGTTGGCCGAGCGGCAGCGGATGAACGAGGAACAAATGCAGAAGCGATGGGAGGAGTGGCAGGCCGCCCGTCTCAAGGAGCAGAAAAAGCAGTCCGTGGAGATCGAAGAACGCTGGCGGCAACAATGGCAGTTCAACGACAGCCTGACGAAACGGGTGGACGAGATCGCCCCCGTGCTCCGCACCTATCGGGGGCAGTTGGAGGCCCTCTGGGACACCCACCGTGCCAACGCCGTCGCCATGCTTCAGGCCAGTCAGGACCTGTACGAAGCCTTCACGTCCCCCATCAAGAAACAACTGGAAATCCTGCGCGGCGAACGGGAGGAATGAGCGATGTACGTCATCGGCACTGCCGGACACGTAGACCACGGAAAATCCACGCTGGTACACGCCCTCACCGGCATAGACCCCGACCGTCTCCGCGAGGAGAAAGAGCGGGAGATGACCATTGACCTGGGATTCGCCTGGCTCACCCTGCCCAACGGGGAGTCGGTCGGCGTGGTGGACGTGCCCGGCCATCGGGACTTCATCGAGAATATGCTGGCCGGCGTGGGGGGGATTGACGCTGCTCTGTTCATCGTCGCCGCCGACGAGAGCGTGATGCCCCAGACCAGGGAGCACCTGGCGATCCTCGACCTGCTGGGGGTCAGTAGCGGCGTCGTCGCCCTGACGAAGATTGACCTGGCGGAGAGCCCGGAATGGGTGGAACTGGTGGCCGCCGACGTATCCGAGACGCTCCAGGGGACGGTGCTGGAAAACGCCCCCATCGTGCCCGTCTCCGCCCGCACGGGACAGGGACTCGACGATTTGATGCAGGCGTTGCAAGACGTGCTCTCCCAGGTCGAGCCCCGCCGTGACCTGGGCCGCCCCCGGCTCCCGATTGACCGCGTGTTCACCATCAGCGGATTCGGCACCGTCGTCACCGGGACGCTCATTGATGGCCGTTTCGAGATCGGTCAGGAAGTGGAGATCCTCCCGCGCGGCCTCAAGGCGCGGGTGCGCGGTCTCCAGACCCACAAGAAAAAGGTGGAACGTGCCGTGCCCGGCAGCCGCCTGGCGATGAACCTGAGCGGCGTCAACAAGGCCGACCTGAAGCGCGGCGACGTGGTGACAATCCCCGGCTGGCTGCACCCCACCGTCTTGGTGGACGTGCGGCTGCGCTATCTGCCGGAGACGCTCCGGTCGGGGATGGGCGGGGCTCCGCGCCCGCTGCGCCACAACGCCCAGGTCAAATTCTTCTCCGGGGCGGCGGAGACCCTGGCCCGTGTGCGCCTCCTGGGACGTGATACCCTCCCCCCCGGCGAATCCGGCTGGGTACAGTTGCAGTTGCAGGAGCCGGTGCCCCTGGTGAAAGGCGACCGCTTCATCGTGCGCCGTCCGTCCCCTCCGGCGACCATCGGCGGCGGGGTAGTCGTAGACCCCCACCCCGGCCGAAAACACCGCCGTTTCCGCCCGGAGGTGCTGGCCCGCCTGGAGACCCTGGCCCAGGGCACTCCGGCGGAGATCCTCTTGCAGACGCTGGAACGGCGCGGCCCGGTCCCGGCCCGGCAGTTGCTCGGCGACGAAAGCCTGAGGGACGTGGCCGGGGCTTTGGAGGAAGTTCTGACCGGTGGACAGGCGGTGTTGTTGCACGACCGACCGGAGGAGACGCCGCCGGTCGCGGAACTGCGCACCGCCGGGACGCTGCTCGTGACCCGCTCCTGGTGGGGACGGGTGTTGGAGAAGGCCGACGCGGTACTCGCCGCCTACCACGCGGAGTTTCCCCTGCGCGAGGGGATGCCCCGCGAGGCCCTGCGCAGCCGGTTGCGGCTGGACGCCAAGACGTTCAACGCCGTGATGAGCCGGGCCGTCGCCGAGGGGCGCATCGTCGAGGCCGGTGCCATCGTCCGGCTCCCCTCTCACGCCGTGCGGTTCAACCAGGAGCAGCAACGGCGGGTGGACGCGCTCCTGGAGCGGTTCCGTCGTCAGCCCTACGTGACCCCATCGTTCAAGGAGAGCGTCGCCGCCGTCGGGGAAGAGGTGCTGGGGGTGTTGCTGAATCGGGGGGACTTGGTGGCCGTCTCGGCGGATGTCCTCTTCCTGCCGGAGACCTACGAGGAGATGGTCGCCCGCGTGCGGCAGCACATCGAGCGGGAGGGGAGCATCACTCTGGCCCAGGCCCGCGACATGCTCGGCACCAGCCGCAAGTACGCCCAGGCCCTCCTGGAGCACCTGGACGAGATCGGGGTGACGAAACGTATCGAAAACGAACGGGTGTTGGCGAACGGATGAGATAGACACCGAACCGGGCGGTCACGAGGCCGCCCGGTCTTCACGTCCCCCGGCCACCAGCGACTCCAACAACTCCGCCAGACGGCGGGCCTGCGCCTGACGGGAGTAACGGGCCACGACGAACCGGCGGCCGTTCGCGCCGTAGTCCCGACACTGCTCCCGCTCCGCCGCCAACCGGCGCAGAGCAGCGGCTAAAGCCGTCGGCGACTCCGGCTCGACGAACACCCCGCCCTGCGCTTGCTCCAGCACCCGGCGGGCTTCCCCTTCGATGCTCAGGACGACGGGACAGCCACAGGCCCAGGCGTCGAACATCTTGGAGGGGAGCGCACCCTTGAAAAGTTCCAACCGGCGCAGAGGCACCAGGGCCACATCGGCGGCGGAAAGGTAGGCCGGGATGGACTCGCGCGGCTGGGCGTCGAGCATAGTCACGTTGGCGAGCCCCAGAGCGTCCCGCAGCGCGAGCAGGTCGGCTTTGACCGGCCCATCCCCCACAAAAAGGAAGTGGATTCGAGGCTCGGCGGCCAGTTGGTG
>JALWUZ010000497.1 GCA_027079895.1 Anaerolineae bacterium | reverse complement strand
GCGCGCCGCCAGCGCGCGGGGGGGTCGCCGCCCGGCGGCGTCAGGCCAGCGCGTGGGGGGAAGGGCTTCGGGGAGGCTTCGGGAGAGCGCAGCCCCATGTACGGCAGGAGATGGTCCGGCAGGTGACTCACCTCCTGGGCGACCTCCCGGAAGAACTGGCGCCCGCCTATTTTCAGAAGGTGCAGCGCAGGCTGAAGATGGGACGGCGGGAACTGTTGCGCCTGATGAGAAACGGGGAGAACGGCGGGAATGACGGCCTTCCCCGTCTGGCGGAGGTCCGCAACGGCTGCCTGACGCTGGCCGGGGAACCGCTGGGGAACTTCCGGGTCACTATCGAGAAGGAACTCATCCTGGACGACGGGCTGAATACCCCTGAGGTGCGCTACACGGTGAGCGGACGCCTTGCCAGCGGCGAACCCCTCCCCCCGGTGGAACTGGAGGCCGGGGAGTTCGCCGAGGTGTCCTGGATAAACAAATACTGGGGGGCGCGGCCCATCACCTACTTTCCCCCCGGCAAACGCCATCTCTTCGCGCGCGCCGCCCAGGAAATCTCGCTGGATACGATGCAGCGGGAGCGTGTTTTCACCCACACCGGCTGGAGCATGATAAACGGGCAGCGCAGTTTCCTCACCACCGGCGGACGCATCACGGCGGAAGGCTTCGACGACCGGGTGCGGGTGGATTTGGACCACCACCTCCGGCGGTACGCCCTGCCTGCGCCCCCGAGGGGAAACGCCCTGGCCGCTGCCCTGCGCGCCAGTCTGGGTTTCCTGGACCTGGGGCCGCTGCGGGTCACCGCTCCGCTCTGGGCGACGATGTACGCCGCGCCCCTGACGCCCATCCTGCCGCTTTACAGTCTCCTGTGGGTCTACGGCAGCACCCAGAGCGGCAAATCCACCCTCGTCCACCTGGCGCTGACCCATTTCGGGCAGACTTTCATCGAGGGGCGGCAGTATCACGCCCCGACCGACTGGATGAGCACGGGAACGCACCTGGAGGAGAGCATGTTCGCCCTGAAGGATGCTCCCCTGGTGATTGACGACTTCGCGCCCCAATTCCACAGTCTCTCCGAGAGCCGACGCCAGCACGCCGCGGCCCAGCGCGTGGTGCGGGCGGTGGGCAACCGCTCGGCGCGGGGGCGCAGCCGCAAATACCAGAAGCAGACCCTCGTACCCACATTCCGCACCCTGAGTGGCGAAAAGATGGAATTTTGGGTAAGCTTGGTGTATGAACAC
>JALWUZ010000496.1 GCA_027079895.1 Anaerolineae bacterium | reverse complement strand
CAGGCGGCCCTGGTTGGAGATGGGGAGGGTGTAGGTGATGCGGTCGTTGGCGCCGACGTAGCAGCCGGTCGTCCCGAAGCGGGTGACGAGGACGTCGTCCACGTCAATGTCGCTGCCGCTGGTGGTGGTGCGAATCATCAACCTGCCACTGGCCCAGGTCGAGTCGTGGACGTCGAAGATGCGCGCACCATCGGCGTAGACCTGGATGTGGTCTCTCACGGCGCGCACCTCGAAGTGATGCCACTCGCCACGGCCAGGCGCGTTGGTGACGTAAGCCAGGCGGGTATCACTTCCTCCAGAGTACCGCCACAACTCGTATCTGTCCGCCCGCCAGACGAAGCGGTAACTGCCTGGATTGTTCCAGTCCAAGTCCGCTACACGGAAGGTAATCCACAATTCAGCGGAATCGCTGTTGCTGACGTTCTTGCGGGCCATCAGGCTGATGCTGAAGTCGGAGAGAGCGGTGTCTTCGCCCACCTTGCCGCCCTCGTGAAGATACAGTGTTCCATCCCGGATTTCGACATGGGGAGGAACACTAGCACTACCCAACCTCCGCCAGTTGCCGAAAGGCGAATCGCTGTTATCCGGCTCGTTGAACGTGTCATTCATGAAAACCGCGCTGCACCCCAACGGGGTGACGTAGGTCTTGCCGATGTGAAGCAGCGGCTCCGCGATGTTCACGTCCGCCGTGTCGGTGTAGATGTAGGGCTGACCGTCATCGGTGTAGGTCATGGTGAAGATGTTGGTGCGCTGCGCCCCGTCGTAATTGATGGGGATGTCCTGGATGACGGCGGTGAGGATGCCGTTGATCTGGACGGTGCCGGGCAGGTCGCCCAGTCGCCAGACGACGTCGCCGGAAGCGTGGAGGCCGGGGGTGATGGTCGGCGTGTGGGAGACGACGGTCGTCGGCGAGCCGGGGCCGTTGTAGGTGTAGGTGAGGACGGAGGCGACGTACCCCAGCCCGGACGGCAGGCCGTCGGTCAGGGTCAGGTCTTCGTAGAGGGCGTTCTGGTCCGGCAGCGAGGCGGTCAGGGCGAAGGTGATGACGCTGCCGATGGTGCCGGTCTGGACGGCGGGGGTCTTCTCGAATTGTTGCAGGAGGGTGGTGTAGGCGATGTCGCTGGCGGAGGCGGAGGTGCAACCGGAAGCGCAGGAGGAGGTAGCGGTGACGATGTTCCGGTTGTCGCCGGTGCTCAGCAGTTGGGCGGAGACTTGTGCCGTCCACGTGCCACCTCCGGC